>NZ_JBANBK010000037.1:0-80655 GCF_053572325.1 Bradyrhizobium sp. UFLA05-112
CTGCGACGATGTCCGTGCTGTACTGCTCTCATCCAAAGACGTACCGTGCGGATGATTTTATGACACAGTAAGATTAGGACCCGATCTGCACCGCAAACGTTGATAAGGGTCATCGAAGGCGCACCATGGAAACACTCTCTGCGTATCTCGACCGGAAGCACGAGGAACTTGCATTGTTGAATGGCTGCCTTGCGAAGCCTCTGGCGCTGCGAAAGCCGGTTGCGGTCGTAGAGGTGATCGAACAGAAATTCCGCCTCGCCGCGGCGCTGAAGGCCGAACACGCCCTGCACGACTGGGCGCGCACGGAAACCGACTGGGCACATTGGGGGCGGCTGCGGGCCGGTCCGTTCGAGTTCAGCTACGATTACCAGCGTGCCGATCTCGAAGTCCGCGGTCCTCCGTTCTACGACGTCGAGGACGCCGCGACGTCGGGGACCATCTATACGTCGTCGGGCATGGCAGCGATAGCAGCGCTGCTGCTGGGCTCGGCCCGCGTGATCCCGAACGCAGACATCCTGGTCCTGCCCGGCTCCTATAGCGAGACCATCGAGCTGATCGACCGCCATGCCCGACATCTGCGTCTCGTGGCGCTGCATCGCGCGCCCGGTGAATTCGTGTCTCGCGCGGACCGGCCGAAAATTCTTCTCTTCGATTCCTGTGCGCCGGCCGCCGCCTTCGAGGCTACGCTGCGCTGCGAAGCGGGCGGGCTCGATCTCATCATCTTCGACACGACGTGCTTCTCGATCGGCTCGGGACGGGTCCGCCGCGTGCTGGGCTGGGCTCGTCGCCGGCACATTCCCGTCGTCCTCGTGCGCAGCCACACCAAGCTCGACTCCCTCGGCCTGGAATACGGCCGGCTCGGCTCTGCGACATTCATGGACCCCGACGACAGCGTGGGCGCGAAGGGCCCGCAATTGCTGGCCGAGTTGAAGACGGAAATGCGTGATGCCGTACGGCTGTTCGGCGGCGCGGCCCTGCCGGCGCATTTTCCGCCCTATGTCGGTACGAAAGCCTACCGCGTGCTGACCGACCGGCGCGTCGCGGCCATTTTGCGCAACGGTCGGCGAACAGCCCGCTGTTTTGCAGCGGCGCTTCCCGGCTCATCGGCGGAGCTGCATTTCGCCCATGGGCTCTACGTGACGCTCGCGCCGAAGCGCGGCATGGACGAGCAGCAGGTCCGGCAGATCGCTGTGGATCTGTCGGGCGACCTGAGCAGAGCCGGATTGCCGCTTCGCCACGCCGGAAGCTTCGGCTTTGATTTCGGTGCGACGGAATGGTTCCACGACACGACCAGCAATCGCTATGTCGTCAGGATCGCTGTGCCGGATCTGCCGACGCCGCTGTGGGACGAGGTCGCTCAGGCGGTGGCGCGCTGGTGGTCGTCGCGTGAGCAGGACTTTCCCGGGTGCGCTCTGCCCGCCAACGCACCCGCATAGACTCACGACTCGTCTGGACTCCTCGGCCCCGGTGAAAGGCGCTAAGGTGCGTTCAAAGGGGAATCTGCGTCGTGGAATCGTTTCCGGATCAGAAGGCCAGGTCGCGTCGACGACCGGTCATCGTTCTCGTGCTCCTGTCTCTCCTCCTGATAGCTTGCTTCGTCGCCATCTATTACGCCGGCGATCTGTCGAAGTATCAGGCCGTCGTTTCCGCCAAGGAGACTCGCACCGCCTTGCGCGACGTGACCGCTGCAGACCAGCTCGATCAGGTCGTCAAGCTGCACCCTTCCAATAAGCTGCTCAGGCTGCTTGCCCTCGCAAACAGCAACGCGATTGAGATCGATGCCGTCACGGGTAAGCTGCTGGGCGAAGTCGAGCCGAAACCGCTGCCCAAGCTCGGCGATCTCGGCGCATCCAGCCGCAGTGACCTTGACGGACTGCGCCGCGATCTCAAGAACGCAGAAAGCAATGCAGCAGGTTTGGCGCCTCGTTACGCCGAGATGATCAAGACCACGCGTGACAGGATCGAAAACGACGCGCGCTCGCTGAACCTCGGGGATGAGCAGCTCTCCGGTTTCATGGCGCTGATCGATGAGCAGCATGCGGCATGGACCGCGCTCACCTCGAAGGCGCTGGCCGCGCGGGCGGACTATTACAATGCTTTCGATAAATGTGTCGCGCTTCTAGTCCGCGAGTTCGGGGTCTACAAGGTCGCGAACGGTCAGTTCATCTTTCCCTTCCAGTCCACGGCGGACGGCTACAATCGCGCCGCGAGCGCCATGGCCGATGCGGCCAAACGCAGTTCCGAACTCGACGACGAAAGGAAGAGCCTGCGACAGTCACAGTTCGCCAAATGGAAGGCATTCGTCGACGGCTAGATCGCGATGAGATTAAGACGAGCGGCTGAGCCTGTCGCCCAGCGGGAGAGGTGCCCGGGGCTCGCACCGATTCAACCAAAACTCATCCCGCTTTAGCGCCTCACGGCCTGCCCCGCTGACTTGCCCGACGTACCAAATCCGTCCGGCACCCGAAGCGACCTGCCGACCGCCGCGCTACTTTGCATGGGGTTGTTTTCGAGATTTTTGGTTGGGCGCGCCGCGGCCGTACCCCGCCACCGCCTCTGCAAGACCAGATCGCCCGCATTCGCATTCGCGGGCGATCATAGCGGGATGCGAGGCAATAGCTCTGCTGTGTGCCCCTACCCGATCACGTGCCCGAACTTGTTCGACTTCGGGAAGCCCTTCGGCGGCAGGCGGCCGGCGTCGGCGCGGGTGCCCTGCCACTCGGCGAGTTCCTTCATGGTCGCCGAGAACTCGCGGCCGGCGGAGTCCTTCCAGGTCAGTCCTGCCTTGGCGTCGAACACGGCGATGTCGGATAGGCCGCCGTCCTTGTACTTCTGCAACCGTACGCCGCGACCGCGGGCCATTTCCGGCACCTGGTCAAGCGGGAAGATCAGCATCTTCCGGTTCTCGCCGATGACCGCGATGGTGTCGCCGAGCACCTCCGTGATCGCGCGCGCCTCGTTCGGCATGTCGACGTTGAGAACCTGCTTGCCCTTCTTCGTGGTGCCGACGCAGTCGTCCTCGTTGACGACGAAGCCCTGGCCCTCGTGGCTCGCGACCAGGAATTTGCGACCGCCCTTGTTGACGAACAGCGTCACCGGCGCGGCTTCCGGCTCGAGATCGATGAACTGGCGGATCGGCTCGCCGTGGCCGCGGCCGCCCGGAAGCTTCGCTACGTCGATCGAGAAGAACTTGCCGTTGGTCGCGAACAGCAGGAGCTTCGAGGTCGTCTCGGCGAAGAACGCAAAGCCGAGCTTGTCGTCCTGCTTGAAGGCAAGCCCCGACAAATCCTCGACATGGCCTTTCATCGTCCGGATCCAGCCCTTGTCGGAGACGACGACGGTGACCGGCTCGCGCTCGACGAAGGCTTCCTCGATCGCGGCAAGGTCATGCTCGGGCGCATCCGCAAAGGTGGTGCGGCGCTTGCCGAGCGGCGTCTTGGGCCCGAACATGTCGCGGACCTTGCCGACCTGCTCGCCGACCTTCTTCCACTGCTCGGCTTCGGAGGCGAGCAGCGCATTGATGCCCTTGAGTTCGCCGCGGAGATTCTTGTCCTCGGTGCGGATCTCCATCTCTTCGAGCTTGCGCAGAGAGCGCAGCCGCATGTTGAGGATGGCCTCGGCCTGCACCTCGGTGAGCTTGAACGCCTTCATCAGCTCGGGCTTCGGCTCATCCTCGGTGCGGATGATCTTGATCACCTTGTCGATGTTCAGATAGGCGATCAGGAAGCCGCCGAGAACTTCGAGGCGGTGCTCGATCTGCACCTTGCGATAATTGCTGCGGCGGATCAGCACGTCGCGCAGATGGTCGAGCCATTCACGCAGGGCTTCGGCAAGGCCGACGACCTTGGGGATGCGGCCCTTGATCAGCACGTTGAGGTTCAGCGGAATCTTGCTTTCGAGCTCGGTCAGCCGGAATAGCGATTCCATCATCAAGGCGGGATCGACGTTCTTCGACTTCGGTTCGATGACGAGACGGACGTCTTCAGCGGATTCGTCGCGGACCTCGCCGACGAGCGGCAGCTTCTTCTGGTCCAGAAGCTCGGAAATCTTCTCGACCAGCCGCGATTTCTGCACCAGCCACGGGATCTCGGTGACCACGACCACCCAGGTGCCGCGGGCGCCCTCCTCCTGCTCCCATTTGGAGCGGACACGGAAGGAGCCGCGGCCGGTGGTGTAGGCTTCCGCGATCGCCTGCTTGGAATCGACAATGATGCCGCCGGTCGGGAAGTCCGGGCCCTTCACCCACTTGAGAAGCGACTTGGACTTCGCGTCGGGCTTCTCGATCAGATGCAGGGCCGCGTCGCAGAGCTCGGCCGCATTGTGCGGCGGGATCGAGGTCGCCATGCCGACCGCGATGCCCTGCGCGCCGTTGGCGAGCAGGTTCGGGAAGCCGCCGGGCAGGACCACCGGCTCCTTGGACTGGCCGTCGTAATTGGCACGGAATTCGACACCGTCCTCGTCGATGCCATCGAGCAGAAGCCGCGCGACGTCGGTCATGCGGGCTTCGGTGTAACGGTAAGCGGCGGGGTTATCGCCGTCGATATTGCCGAAATTGCCCTGGCCGTCGACCAGCGGATAGCGCGAGGAGAAATCCTGCGCGAGGCGCACCATGGCGTCGTAGATCGCCTGGTCGCCGTGCGGATGGAAGGAGCCCATCACGTCGCCGACGATCTTGGCCGATTTCTTGAAGCCGGCGCCCGGGTCCAGCCGGAGCAGGCGCATGCCATAGAGGATGCGCCGGTGCACCGGCTTCAGCCCATCGCGCGCATCCGGCAGCGCGCGGTGCATGATGGTGGACAGTGCATAGGCGAGATAGCGCTCTTCGAGCGCATCGCGCAGCGGCACCTCGTGAATTTCGGCCGGCTTTTCCGGCGGTACCTGTCGTTTTCCCATGGGGAGGCGTTAAACCGAGACGCTGAATCGGGCAAGCTGCGAATCAAAGCGCGCGATTTGACAGGCTAACCTCCTCACAGAAAAAGGATTTGCTGGCCGATTGAGATCAGGCTCGCGCCGCCTCCGCCGCTTCGGATCGCAAGTCGCGGAAGCGAAACCGGCGAGGATCAGTTGATTCCCCGTAGCTATTACTGCCCGGCCCAGCCTGCGGTCACGGTCTGGCTCTTGGCCTGTGCAGGGGTCGGCGCATTGGCCAGACAGCGCCGCGCGGTCTCGATTTCCGCGTCCGTTGCGCCGTGGGATCGCGCCCATGTCTCTGCGGCGGCCGCCGAATATTTCGCAACATAATACCGCACGACGGTGCAGGAGGCGCGGCGAAACAGGCCCGGCTGCTCACCAGCCATTGCGTCCGGCGCCAGCGCGAGCAGCGCGGCGGAGACCACCAATCCTTTGATCATGCGGAATTCCCCAGTGGAAACAATGCGGCAAACCGACTGTGCGCGATTTGGTTCCTTTTTTCACCGGCCGATCAGGCAGGGCAGAGGCGCGCTTCGCTCATGGCGAGGCGATCGCCCTCGCCTGCTGCCGGGTCAGCGCATTGAGAAAACCGCTTCTGGCGTCTGAATGGCCCTGCCCGCGCGGCTCCAGCACGTGGCGGAGCAGGAACCGGCCGGTGAGCCGAAAGCCATCCTGGAGGTCCTGGTCCGTGAGCTCGCTCGCCGCCTCGCCCTGCCGCAGGAAGGGCGGCAGGCGCAACAGCCGGTCCCGCCATGGCTCGCCGGCGGAGCGCGACACCGCACCGCCGGATTTCGGCGAGACGTAGATCAGGTCCGTGGTCTCGCCGGTTACCGCGCAATTCTCCAGCGCGAGGCCGAAGCCGAGTTCGGCGAGCATCGCGAGCTCGAAATGGATGATGTGCACGGCGGCTCCGCCGATATCGTCGAAGTCATCGAGCGCGTGCTCGAGCTGTGCAAAAATCTCCTCATGCGGATCGCGCTCGGGCAACAGCCGCGCGAGCGAGGCCAGATGCGTGACGCCATAGACGCCGTGCGAGGACGCGAGCAGCCCCGCAGCCCGCAACCGCAGGCCTTCGATCGCATAGGTGCCGAGATGCTCGTCGAGCCGCGCCCGCCACACCGCGCGCACGCTGTTGCCGGGCTGGAGCAGCGGCCGCATCCGCGAACTGGCGCCGCCGCGCACGAGCCCGAGATGCCGCCCGCGCGCGCGCGTCAGGAGCTCGACGATGGCGCTGGTCTCGCCATGCCGCCGCACACCCAGCACGATGCCGTCGTCGGTCCATTCCATGGGATGAAGTTTAGCGGATTTCGAGCTTCGATCGTAGGGTGGATTAGCCGAAGACGTAATCCACCGATGGCGCCGGTGGATTACGCTCCGCTAATCCACCCTACGCATCTCTAGGCGTTGAACCAGCCCTGCGCGTCGCCGGTGAAGGAGAAATACAAGCCGATCGCCGTCAGCACGCAGGACACGATCTCGATGCCGCTGTCGAGCTCGACTCCCTTCTCGCCGATGATCTGCGCGAGCGAGATCACCGAGAGCACGAGGGCCGCCGCCAGCACCCAGCGCGGCCAGTTCTTGCGCTTTTGCGCCGCCAGCCAGACGAAATAGACCAGCAGAAGGATCATCCCGCCGGCGATCAGCGTCGCGGTCGTGATCATCTGGTCCGTCATGTCGGGGTTCGGCGTGCGGTCCTGGAACGCAACCGACAGCGCATCCAGCATCAGCGATGCGTAGAGCAGCACTTCGAAGCGCAGGACGTTGCGGGGCACGCTCATCACCAACCCATCTTCTTCTTGTTTCTTCTTGTTCATTCTTTGGGGAATTCCAGGCCCATTTCCCGATAGCGATCGGGATCGTCGCCCCAGTTCTCGCGCACCTTGACGAACAGGAAGAGATGCACGGGCACGCCGAGAATGTCGATGAGCTCTCTTCGCGCTTCCGCGCCGATCGACTTGATGGTGGCGCCGCCCTTGCCGAGCACGATCTTGCGCTGGCTCTCGCGCTCGACGAAGATCGTCTGCTCGATGCGCACCGAGTTGTCCTTGCGCTCCTCCCATTTGTCGGTCTCGACCGTGGACTGGTAGGGCAATTCCTGGTGCAGCTTCTGATAGATCTTTTCCCGCGTGATCTCGGCAGCGAGCTGCCGCATCGGCGCATCCGACATCTGGTCCTCAGGGTAGAGGAAGGGACCTGCCGGCACCATCTCGGCAAGCGCGTGCCGGATGTCGTCGACGCCATCGCCCGACAGCGCCGAGATCATGAAGGTCTTTGCAAAGCGAATGCGCTCGTTTGCGGCCTGCGCCAGCGCGAGGAGCTTCTCGCGCTGGACCAGGTCGACCTTGTTGAGCACCAGGATCTTCTCGTGCGCGACGCTCGCGACCTTGGCGAGGATCGCTTCTGCCTCCTCGTCGAGGCCAGCCTTGGCGTCGAGCAGCACGCAGACGAGATCGGCGTCATGCGCGCCGCTCCAGGCGGTCGACACCATGGCCCGATCGAGCCGCCGCTTCGGCGAGAAGATGCCGGGCGTATCGACCAGAATCACTTGCGCATTGTCCTCGATGACGATGCCGCGGATCAGCGCCCGCGTCGTCTGCACCTTGCGCGAGACGATCGTGACCTTGGCGCCGACCAGCGCATTCACCAGGGTCGACTTGCCGACATTGGGGGCGCCGATCAGCGCCACGAAGCCGCAGCGTGTGGCGGGCGGCGTCGCCGCTTCGCTCGTCTCAGCCGTCATTGCCGCCGCCAACACCTTCGCGTTCGATCATGACGGAGGCCGCAACCTTCTCCGCCGCGCGCTTGCTGCCCCCGATGCCTTCCGCCGATGCCAGCCCCGGCAGATCCACGGCGACGCGGAACTGCGGATCGTGATGCGGCCCGGTGCGCTCGACCTCGCGATAAACCGGCGTCGGCAAGCCCTTCCCCTGCGCCCATTCCTGGAGCACGGTCTTGGGGTCGCGTAGCGGCCGCCGCGGCTTGTGCATGCGCTCGGTCCAGTTGCGCTTGACGAACTCAGCCGCGGCCGCATGCCCGCCATCGAGATAGATGGCGCCGATCACGGCTTCACAGATGTCGCCGAGCACGGACTTGCGCAAGCGGGCGTCGGCGGCAGGGCCGACGCTGCCGAGCTTGATGTCCTCGACGAGGCCCAGCAACTTCGCAACATCAGCACAGCTCTCCTTGCGCACGAGCTCGGCGAGCCGCTTCGACAGCTCGCCTTCATCCGCACTTGGGAAGGCGTGATAGAGCATGTCGGAGACGACGAGCCCGAGCACGTGGTCGCCCAGGAATTCCAGCCGCTGGTAGCTGTCGCCGCGCTTGCGCCCGGACTTTAGCGCGGACACGTGCGTGATCGCCTGGATCAGCAGGTTCGGATCGGCAAAATTGTGACCGATGCGCGCCTCGAGCGCCGCGTTCGCGCCCTTGGCCTTGCCGCTCCGCGCCCGCTTCTTCTTCGCGGGAGCTTTGGGAGCAGCTTCGGCGTCAGGGCTCGCAGCGGCCTCGATCGGTTGGATTGCGATGTCCTTGGCTTCGTCTTTCATCGGACGATTTTGAACATTCGGTTCCAGCGCACCGCCCAGGGCCAGCGCCAGAACATCCAGGCGTGCTCGCCTTCGGCGATGGAGAAGAAGATCATCTGGGCACGGCCGATCAGGTTCTCCTGCGGCACGTAGCCCACCGCCGACTGCACGCGGCTGTCGGTCGAGTTGTCACGGTTGTCGCCCATCATGAAGAAGTGGCCGGCCGGCACCGTGTAGACGTTGGTGTTGTCGTAGAAGCCGTTGTCGACGCAGTCGAGCGTCTCATAGGTGACGCCGTTCGGTAGCGTCTCCTTCCAGCGCTTCACCCGCGCAGTGGCATCCGACGAGCCGCAGGGGTCTTCGCCGACGAAGTCGCTCAAGCGTTCGCGCTGCACGGGCACGTCATTGATGTAGAGCAGCCCTTCCTTCATCTGGACACGGTCGCCGGGCAGCCCGATCACGCGCTTGATGTAGTCGGTGGTGTCGTCCTTCGGCAGCCGGAACACGACGATGTCGCCGCGGTTCGGGTCCGAGCCGAAAACGCGTCCCGAGAACAGTGGCGGCGAGAACGGGATGGAGTAATGGCTATAGCCATAGGAATATTTCGACACGAACAGGTAATCGCCGACGAGCAGCGTCGCCTTCATCGAGCCGGAGGGGATGTTGAACGGCTGGAACAGGAAGGTGCGGATCACCAGCGCGATCAGGAGAGCGTGGATGACGACCCGGACGGTTTCGCCGAGGCCGCTCTCAGATTTGGTTCCTGAAGTCACGCTCATTGCTTTCCCAATTCCGGTCCCGCGGTCACGAAACGCCCATTCCCGCGCATAGCCCCGCCGCTTTGCGGCGTAAGGAGATTGTCCTGATTCTGATAATGAGGACCAATTCCGGCGTAAAGCCGAATTCACTCCGGCCGATTTTGCGCCGGCGAACTTTTAGACGGTTGTCGGCAGCCGCGCAATGAAGGGCCGCATCAACAATATGCAAGACACTGATCTAATTGAATTATTTTAATTTTTCGGCCCACAAATCAAGGTTTTGCCTCCGGCACGGCTGAAATGATCACGAAGGCCTGGGCGAGCGGCCAGTCGTCGGTGATCGACAGGTCGATCCGCGCCTCGAAGCCCTCCGGCGTCAGCACCTTCAGCCGGGCCAGCGCCCCACCGGTCAGTTGCATGGTCGGCCGCCCTCCGGGCAGGTTGACCACTCCCATGTCGCGCCACCAGACGCCACGCCGGATGCCGGTCCCCAGCGCCTTGGAGCAGGCCTCCTTGGCGGCGAACCGCTTGGCATAGGTCGCCACGACCATCTTCTCGCTCTTGGCGCGGCGCTCCGCCTTGGCACGTTCGGCCTCGGTGAAAATGCGGTCGAGGAAACGCTCGCCATGGCGTTCGATCACCTTGGCGACGCGGGTAATGTCGATCAGGTCGGAGCCGATGCCGATGATCATGCCTTGCTCCGGCCGCGGTCCATCGCGGCGCGCATGCTGCGCACCGTCTCGGCAAGGCCAACGAAGAGTGCCTCGCCGATCATGTAGTAGCCGATGTTCAGCTCGACGATTTCGGGCAGGCCTGCGATCTTCTCCGCCGTCGCATAATCGAGCCCGTGGCCGGCATGGACCTCGAGGCTCGCGGCGCGCGCCAGCCTCGCGCCGGCCACGATGCGCTGCCATTCGGCCTCGGCCTTGTCAGCGTGTCCGTCGACCACGGCGTCGCACCACGCACCGGTATGGATCTCGATCACGGGCGCGCGCAGTCGCGCCGCCATCTCGATCTGCTGGGGATCGGCGGCGATGAACAGCGATACGCGGATGCCGGCGTCGTTCAGCCGCGCGATGAAGGGCGCGAGTGCATTGTGCTGTCCGACCACATCGAGCCCGCCTTCGGTCGTCACCTCCTGGCGGCGCTCCGGCACCAGGCACACCGCATGCGGCTTGGTGGCGAGCGAGATGCGCAGCATGTCGTCGGTCGCCGCCATCTCGAAATTCAGAGGTTTTGAGATTTCCGCCTTCAGTCGCGCCATGTCCTCGTCGCGAATATGCCGGCGGTCTTCGCGCAAGTGGGCGGTGATGCCATCGGCACCGGCCTCGATCGCCAGCAAAGCAGCGCGCACCGGATCGGGATTGCAGCCGCCCCGCGCGTTGCGCAGGGTCGCGACATGGTCGACATTGACGCCAAGGCGAAGCGGAGGAACGGACATAGCGAGGCTCACGTAATCGGAAGGACAGGCAAACTCGGCTATCCATTAACACGTTCAACGCGGGCGACGACCGCCTTCGCGCGCAATTGGGCTATGATCGCGCTCAGGTGCTTCAGGTCGTATACCTCGAGATCGATGGTCGTCTCGGTGAAGTCCGGCGAGCGGCGCTGCATGCTGATATTGTCGATATTGCCGTCATGCTCAGCGATCACGGTCGCAATCTGCGCAAGCGCGCCTGGCTCGTTGACGTTCTCGACCTTGATGCGGGCCGGGAAACGCTGCGGAGTGGTGTCTTCGATGTCCCAGCGTACGTCGAGCCAGCGCTCCGGTTCCTCCTCGAAATCCTTCAAGGCCGGCGCCTGGATCGGATAGATGGTGATGCCCTCGCCCGGGGTGACGATACCGACGATGCGATCGCCCGGCACGGCGCCGCCGTTCGGCGCGAACTTCACCGGCAGGTCGGAGTTGATGCCGCGGATCGGGATCGCAGCCGGAGGGCGTGGCGTCCCCGGCACCACGGTCTCCTTGAGCTTGGCGGCCAGCCCCTTCTTGGCGTAGCGCCCGACCCGCTCTTCCTTGTAGTCGGGATACATGGCCCGCGCGACGTCGGAGGCCTTGATCTCGCCCCGGCCGACCGCCGCCATCACGTCCTCGATCGAGGAGCGGGCAAGGCGCGGCAGCGCCCCCTTCAGCTTGTCGTCGGCGTAGTCGATCTTGGCCCGCTCGAACAGGCGCTCGACGATACGCCGGCCAAGGCCAGCATATTGGTCGCGGACTGCGGTGCGTGTGGCGCGCCGGATCGCCGCGCGCGCCTTGCCGGTGACGGCAAGCGATTCCCAGGCCGACGGCGGCGCCGATTGAGCCTCTGAGGTCAGAACCTCAACCTCGTCGCCATTCTGCAGCTCCGAGGACAGTGGCGCGAACTTGCCGTTGATCTTGCAGCCCACGGCGCTGTTACCGACATCGGTGTGCACCGCATAGGCGAAGTCGATCACATTGGCATGGCGCGGTAGCGCGATCAGTTTGCCCTTCGGGGTGAAGCAGAACACCTGATCGTGGAATAATTCGAGCTTGGTGTGCTCGAGGAATTCCTCGGGATTGGTGCTCTCAGAGAGAATTCCGACGGTGTGGCGCAGCCAGGCAAACGCATTGGACTCGCGCTTCAGGAATTCCGTCGGCGATCCGACACCCTCCTTGTAGAAGACATGCGCGGCGATGCCGCGCTCGGCGATCTGGTCCATCTCCTCGGTGCGGATCTGGAGCTCGACACGCTGGTTGCCCGGGCCGATCACCGTGGTGTGGATCGACCGATAGTCGTTCTGCTTGGGGGTCGAGATGTAGTCCTTGAAGCGACCCGGCACGACCGGCCAGGTGGTATGGACGATGCCGAGCGCGCGGTAGCAGGCCTCGACGTCGTTGACCACGACACGGAAGCCGAAGATGTCGGACAATTGCTCGAAGCCGACCGACTTGCGCTCCATCTTGGTCCAGATCGAGAACGGCTTCTTGCGGCGACCGTAGACGCGCGCACCAAGGCCCCTGTGGCGCAGATTGTTGGAGAGCTGAGCCTCGATCTCGCCGATCAAATTGCGGTTGCGCTCTGCCAGCCCATCGAGCCGCTGCATCACCACGTTGTAGGCTTCGGGATCGAGGGTGCGGAAGGACAGGTCCTCCAGCTCCTCACGCATCTCCTGCATGCCCATGCGGCCCGCGAGAGGCGCGTAGATGTCGAGCGTCTCCTCGGCGATCCGGCGCCGAGATTCCGGCCGCACGAATTCCAGCGTGCGCATGTTGTGCAGGCGGTCGGCGAGCTTGACCAGGAGAACGCGGACGTCGTCGGCGATCGCCAGCAGGAGCTTGCGCAGGTTCTCGGCCTGCTTGGCCTCGCGCGATACCAGCTCCAGCCGCTTCAGCTTGGTCAGGCCCTCGACCAGCGCACCGATCTCGGGGCCGAAGATCTGATCGATCTCGGCACGGGTCGCCTCGGTGTCCTCGATCGTGTCGTGCAATAGCGCCGCGACGATGGTGGCGTCGTCGAGCTTCAGGTCGGTGAGGATCGCCGCCACTTCGAGCGGATGGGAGAAGTACGGGTCGCCCGAGGCGCGGGTCTGCGAACCGTGCGCCTTCATCGCGTAGACATAGGCGCGGTTCAGCAAGTCTTCGTTGGTGTGGGGGTTATAGGACCTGACGCGCTCGACGAGGTCATATTGCCGCATCATGCGCGCCCGCGGCTTTGGAGGCCGCGTCGTCGGCGCAGTCGGGGCCACGGCGACCGATTCGGTCGCGGCCTCCATCTGCGTAAATTTGCGACGCCGATACACCATCTCTGCCCGCGTCTTCCTGCCTTCAAACGAACCAGAAAATGGCCCGTTGTATACATCCTAACGCCAATCGTGCGCGTGTCCGACACAATCGGAAACGGCACTCGCAAGCGCGCTGTGCCGGCGCTATGGTAACCACGAAAAGGTCAACAAAAGCAAAGGCCCGAACGCGGGTTCGGGCCTTTGATGAAATCAAAATTTCGTCGGTGCGGCGCGAGGACGATTACTCGTCCTCCTCGGGCTGCTCCTCCGGCGGTGCGAGGCCCTCGAGGCCCTTCAGGAGCTCCTCTTCCGTCATGCGCTCGACAGCAACCTCGGTATCGTCGGCATCGACGCTGGCGCCAGCGGAACCGATCAAAGGCACGGTATCGGGCTCAGGCTCGTCCACCTCGACGAATTTCTGCAAGGAGTGGACCAGCTCCTCGCGCAGATCCTCCGGCGAAATGGTCTGGTCGGCAATTTCGCGCAAAGAGACAACAGGGTTCTTGTCGTTATCCCGGTCAACCGTTAGTTGTGAACCGGATGAAATCATGCGGGCGCGGTGGGCGGCCAGCAGGACGAGGTCAAACCGGTTGTCGACCTTGTCGATACAATCTTCTACGGTGACGCGAGCCATTAGACTGTCGCTCCGCTCTAGGGTGGGTCAAAACATGTGGATGATGCGGGCTAGTTATAGAGGCCGGGGCGGTTTCGCAAGATCATTTTGTGATTTGGCCTCGCCAAACGCCTTTGATAACCCCACATTGGGGCTAGAATCGGCGTTTCCCGGGTCGCCAAGGAGGGCGGCGCCGGACGGGCCGACCGCCACAACTATACCTTGGTTTGCCCTGAATTCTCCGGATTTACGGTTTCGACGGGTTTTGGCAGCTTCTTGACCTGCGCGGATTGCTGCCGTCGCGCCAACAATAAAACGATTGAACACGAACACTACGCGAGCAACTGAATGTCACCTTCTCCAACCAACAAGATCGCGCTCTTCATCGATGGAGCCAATCTGTACGCGACGGCAAAAACGCTGGGCTTCGATATCGACTACAAGCGCCTGCTGAAGGAATTCCAGAGCCGGGGGACGCTTCTGCGCGCTTTCTACTACACCGCCATCATCGAGGATCAGGAATACTCTTCGATACGTCCCCTCATCGACTGGCTCGACTACAACGGCTACACCGTCGTCACCAAGGCCACGAAGGAATTCATCGACGCCAGCGGCCGCCGCAAGGTCAAGGGCAACATGGATATCGAGCTCGCGGTAGACGCCATGGAACTCGCCGAGCACATTGACCAGATGGTGCTGTTCTCCGGTGACGGCGATTTCCGCTCGCTGGTCGAGGCCGTACAGCGCCGCGGCGTGCGCGTCACCGTCATCTCCACCATTGCCAGCCAGCCGCCGATGATCGCCGACGAGCTGCGCCGCCAGGCCGACGTCTTCACCGATCTCGTCGAGCTCCAGTCCAAGCTTGGTCGCGACCCGTCCGAACGCCCTGCTCCGCGCGAGCGTGGCGACCGCGAAGCACGTCATCACGCCCCGCAATTCCTCCAGCGCGCGACCACGATGGCGCCGAGGGGCGATGACGACTTCGACGAGTGAAGCGCCCCGGTTAAGCCGCCAGGCCCCCACCGTCGTACCCGACCGTGACTGCCCGCTCTGTCCGCGTCTGGTGGCCTTTCGCGAGGCGAACCGGACACGCGAGCCGTCCTGGCACAACGCGCCGGTTGCGCCGTTCGGCGACGTCAAGGCACGCCTCTTGATCGTCGGTCTCGCACCCGGGATGCAGGGCGCCAACCGCACGGGGCGCCCATTCACGGGCGACTATGCCGGTGACCTGCTCTACGCAACGCTGATCGAATACGGATTTGCCAAGGGGACCTATCGGGCACGGCCCGACGACGGCCTGAAGCTGGTTGACTGCCGGATCGCCAATGCGGTGCACTGCGTGCCGCCGCAGAACAAGCCGCTGCCGGCAGAGATCAACACCTGCCGCCGCTTCCTCGCCGCGAATCTCGAGACGATGCCGAACCTGCGTGCCATCGTCGCGCTGGGACGAATTGCGCACGATACCGTGCTGAAGCCGCTGGGCCTGAAAGGCGCGCAGGCGCCGTTCGGTCACGGCGCTGTGCACCAGGCGGGCGCACTCCGGCTGTACGACAGCTATCACTGCTCCCGCTACAACACGAACACCGGCGTGCTCACGCCGGACATGTTCCGCAAGGTGTTTTCGAAGGTGAAGGCCGATCTCGACTAAAGCGCGATGAGACTAGGACGCATCGTCATCGCGGTTCAGGTTGTTGTTTGAGCAGGATCTTTCGCGCAAACGCTCCGCGGTTGTCGCGAGGGAAAACCGCTTCACACTTTTGCGGATCATGCTCTTAGGCCTTCACTGGATTGGCCTTCAGCCAGCCCAGCACGTCGCCGGCGTTCCGATCCGGCGGAAAGACCGGGTAGAATACGTGCGTAATCTTCGCGTCGTCGATGATCAGCGCAAGGCGCTTGATCAGCGTCAACCCGGCAACCTCCATCGTCGGCAGCTTGAGCGCACGGGTCAGTTCGAGCTTCTCGTCTGACAGCACCGGAAACGGCAAGTGCAAGCGCGAGGCCATCTCGGCCTGGTAGTCATTGCTCTGGGTCGAGAGTCCGAACACATGGGACGCGCCGGCTGCCTTCAACTCGGCGAAGAGATCGCGGAACGCGCAGGTCTGCGGCGTGCAGCCGCGCGCGCCGGGGATCATGTCCCAATCGTCGACCAGCGCGATCTTGCCCGGCTCGCCGGTGCGCGGATAGCCGAACACCACGGTGCGGCCGCGCAGCGCCGACAGCGTCACTGACGTATCGTCGGTCGCGCGCAAACTGATCGGCGGGAACATCATGCCCGTCAGATGCGCCGCGCCGCCATCATCCGCCGGCGCGGGAATTTTGCTCCAGTCGACCTCGAGCAGGTTTCTCTGGTTCATCACCTCATCCCCTCGCCCGCATCAGCCGGCCCTTCTCCCGGCCCCAGTCGCGCTTCTTCTCGCTCTCGCGCTTGTCGTGCAGCTTCTTGCCCTTTGCGACCGCAAGCTGAAGCTTCGCCCGCCCGCGCTCGTTGAAGTAAAGCTTGAGCGGGATCAGCGTCATGCCTTCGCGGTCGACCGCGCCGATCAGCTTGTTGATCTGTCGGCGATGGAGCAGCAGTTTTCGCGGCCGCTTGGGCTCGTGGTTGAAGCGGTTGCCCTGGAGATATTCGGGAATGGTGGCGTTGATCAGCCAGATCTCGCCGTTTTTCGAATCGGCGTAGGATTCCGCGATCGTGCTCTTTCCGTTGCGGATCGATTTGACCTCGGTGCCGGTCAGCGCAATGCCCGCCTCGACCGTATCCTCGATCGCATAATTGAACCGGGCCTTGCGATTTTCCGCCATGACCTTGATGGGGCGTTCGTTCTTGTCGGCCATTGTAGTCAAAAACCTGGCAGAAAAAACTGAGCAGTATGCGCGCGCACGCTAACAGTTTGGATGAAGGGCGCGCGTCAAGACTTCTTGAGGAGATCGCGGATCTCGGTCAGCAGTTCGACTTCGGCCGACGGCTTCGCGGGAGCGGTAGGCGCAGCCTCCTCCTTGCGCTTCAACTTGTTCATGGCGCGGATCACCAGAAACAGCACGAAGGCAACGATGATGAAGTTGATCGTCAGCGTGAGGAAGCTGCCCCAAGCCAAGACGGCGCCCTGCTTTTTCGCGTCTGCAAGATTGCCGGCGCTGACCGCCTTCGACAGCGGCGTAAAGTAGTTGGAGAAGTCGAGTCCTCCGGTGGCCGCGCCGATGATCGGCATGATCACGTCGCCGACCAGCGAGTTCACGATGGCACCGAACGCTGCGCCGATGATGACGCCGACCGCGAGGTCGACGACGTTGCCCTTCATCGCAAACTCGCGGAACTCCTTGAGCATCTGCATGCCCTTTTCCTCGACGCTCATGAAAAGCTCCCCGATTGGCTAAGGCGTCAGTTGATCAGGCCGGCATGGACCATGGCGCTGCGCACCGCGACGCGGGTCGGCTCTGACACCGGCACCATCGGCAGCCGGAGCGTCTCGTCCATCTTGCCGAGCAGCGAAAGTGCATATTTGATCGGCGCCGGATTGCTCTCGATGAAGAGGTTGTTGTGCAGTGGCATCAACTTGTCGTGCAACTTTAAGGCGGTTGCATGGTCGCCCTTCTGCCAGGCGATGTGGAATTCCGAGCACAGCCGCGGCGCGACGTTTGAGGTCACCGAGATGCAGCCGTGGCCGCCATGCGCCATGTAACCGAGCACGGTCGCGTCCTCGCCCGAGAGCTGGTTGAAATCCTCGCCCATCGCGGCGCGCTGCTGCGACACCCGCACCATGCTGGCGGTGGCATCCTTGACGCCGGCGATGTTCTTCAGATCCCACAGCCGCTTCATGGTGTCGACCGACATGTCGATCACCGAGCGCGGCGGGATGTTGTAGATGATGATCGGAATTCCAATCGCATCGTTGATCGCCTTGAAGTGCTGGTAGAGCCCTTCCTGGGTCGGCTTGTTGTAGTAAGGCGTCACCACCAGCACGGCATTGGCGCCCGCCTTCTCGGCGTGCTGGGCGAGCTCGACGGCTTCCTTGGTGGAGTTGGAGCCGGCGCCGGCGATCACGGGCACGCGCCCCTTGGCCTCCTGGATGCACCATTCCACGACCTTCTTGTGCTCGTCATGGCTGAGCGTCGGGCTCTCGCCGGTGGTGCCGACCGGAACCAGGCCGTGGGTACCCTCGGCGATCTGCCAGTTGACCAGCGAGCGGAACGCAGCCTCGTCGAGCGAGCCGTTCTTGAACGGCGTGACCAAGGCGGTAAACGACCCCCGGAACTTCGTCTTGGCTGCCATGGGCTTCCTCCGTACGCGTGCTGGCCTGAAAAGAGGCCTCTTTCATATCGGGTCTAATGGGCCGGTAAAAGACCCGGTCAGAGGTGACGCACCGTTTAGGCCGCGATTTTGCCGCGGTGATGGTCCAAACACGGCCGCGGTAAGCGGCTGTTGGTATTTTTTCCGCATATTCAATCAAATACAGCTAGGTCTTGAGCCACTTGAACGATTCGGGGCGACGAAACGCCGTGACCTTCTTTTCCCATGCCACATGGCGATCCGCCGGCCTGGTTGTGTGCCTGATGGCGGGGCTCTCGGTCGGTTGCGCGGCCTTGGCCAAGTCCAATGAGACCACCGCGGACGGGACCAAGGACACAGCGAAACCAGCCGCCAAGGATACCGCGAAGGGCCCCGTCAAAGGATCTGCCAAAGAATCAGCCAAGGGAACCGACAAGGGAACGGACAAGGGAACTGGCAGGGACACGGCCAAGGGCGGCGCTAGCAAGGGAACGGCTGGCGCACCGGCCAAGGATGCTGCGAAGAAACCTGTCAAGGATGCCGGCAAGGAACCCGCAAAGGACAAGCCCAAGCCTGCGGCCGCGGCACCTGCGCCAAAATCCCAGCCGACCGCCAACAGCTCGTCCCCCAAAACCGCACCCGCCCCGGCGGCGACGGCTGCCGTCAGACCAACCGCCGCCCCCGTGCTGGCGCCGGCAACGCGCCAGCATGCCGCACCACGCAAGCCTGTCACGCCGGCTGCGGTCGCTGCGACCTCGTCGACCTCGCAGGCCGACAAGGACACGCTGGAGAACGTCATCGAGCTCGTGCGCAAGCACAGGCCGGGCGATGCCACCGACAACGCGGCTGCGATCTCGGATCCGGTCGCGCGAAAACTCGCCGAATGGATCATCCTGCGCAGCGACGACAATGGTGCCAGCGTCGAGCGCTACCGCGCTTTCATCAGCGCCAATCCGAGCTGGCCGTCGCAGACCTTCCTGCGCCGCCGCCTCGAAGCCGCGCTCTGGGACGACCGGCGCGAGGATCAGGCCGCCTGGTCGTGGTTCGAGAACGAATCCCCGGTCTCCGCCAAGGGCCGTTTCTCGCTCGCCAAGGCGATGCTGGCGCGCGGCGACCGCGCCAACGCCGAACGCCTCGTGCGCGAGGCCTGGCGCTCCGATCCGATGTCGGAAGAGACGGAGAACAACGCGCTCGACCAGTTCGGCGCGCTGCTCACGCCGGGCGACCAGAAGGCGCGGATGGACACGCTGCTCTATGGCAGCGAGCACGAGGCCGCGCTGCGCGCAGCCAAGCGGCTCGGTGCGGGCTATGTGGCGCTCGCCAAGGCACGCATCGCCTCCTACAAGAAGGCGCCGAACACGCGCGCCTTGCTCGAAGCCGTACCGCACGAGCTGCACGGCGATCCCGGCTTCATCTTCAGCAAGATCCAGCTTTTGCGCCGCGAAGAGAAGTTCGCGGAAGCTGCGCAACTGATGCTGTCGGCGCCGAAGGACCCGAACCGGCTCTACAATCTCGACGAATGGTGGATCGAGCGGCGCCTGATCGCGCGCAAGATGATCGACACCGAGGAATTCCGCAGCGCCTATCTGATCGCGCGCGACGCGGCCCTGCCCTCGCGCGACATCTACAAGACCGAGCAGGAGTTCACCGCGGGCTGGATCGCACTGCGCTTTCTCAATGATCCAGCGGCCGCCGCCCAGCACTTTGCCCGCATTGGCGTCGGCAGCGTCAACCCGACCACGCTGGCGCGCGCCGGCTATTGGCAGGGCCGCGCGGCGGAAGCGACGGGCCGCCAGCAGGAAGCACGCAACGCCTATGCACGCGCGGCCGAGCAGTCGACGAGCTACTATGGCCAGCTTGCGCGGGCAAAACTCGGCCTGCCGCAGATCGAGCTCAACAGCGCGCCGCGCGGACGCGGCGCCGAGCGGCTCGAGATCGTGCGCGCGGCGCAACTGCTCTACGAACTCGACGAGCGCGAGATCGCGATCCCCATGCTCGCCGACATGGGCGAGAACGGCGACCCCGAAGCACTTGCCGGCCTCGGCGAGCTGACCCAGCGCTACAGCGACGCCCGCGGCATGCTGCTGGTCGGCAAGGCCGCGCTCAACCGCGGGCTGCCCTTCGACTTCTACGCCTATCCGGTCAACGGCATCCCGCAGTTCAGCCAGATCGGGCCCGAGGTCGAGCGCAGCATCGTCTACGCGATCGCGCGGCAGGAAAGCGCGTTTAATCCGGCGGTGGTATCGCCGGCGCAGGCCTACGGGCTGATGCAGGTGACGCCGGACGCTGCGCGCTACGTCTGCAAGCGGCACGGGGCGACCTACGACCTGTCGCGACTGAAGAACGATTCGGTCTACAACGCCACGCTTGGCGCGGCCGAACTCGGCGGTCTGCTCGAGGACTACCGCGGCTCCTACATCATGACCTTCGCCGCCTATAATGCCGGCCGCGGCAGCGTGAAGAAGTGGGTCGAGCGCTACGGCGATCCGCGCGAATCCAGGATCGACGCGGTCGACTGGGTCGAGCTGATTCCGTTCTCCGAAACGCGCAACTACGTGCAGCGCATCATGGAGAACCTTCAAGTTTATCGCGCGCGCTTCGGTGGCGGCTCTCGGCTGCAAATTGACGCCGACCTGCACAGAGGCACGACCGGCAGCGTCGAGTAACTGCGCGGCTCTGCGTTGAACGTGTTCCCGTCATCTCGTCCGCTGCAATCAAGCGGATCGCAGCCGCATTTCCGTTTAGGAACGTGTCCGCCTGCGAGTCATTAGCCTGCCGTCAAATCAACGGGAGTACGGCATGCGGAATAAGGTCTTCATGGCAATGGTTGCGGCACTGCTCGCCAGTACGTCGATTGCTCCGGCGTTCGCGCAAGGAGCCGGCGGAAGTGGTGGGTCCGCAGGTGCTGGTGGAACAGGCTCGGGCAGTGGCGGAGCCAGCAGCGCTGGACCTGGTGCCGGAGCTGGCGGTATGGGTACGAGCGGGACCACCGGCAGCTCGGCGGGCGCCGGAGCTGGAGCCGGAACATCCAACTCCGCAGGCGGATCTCAACACCCGGGTCCGAGGCGGGACAGGTACTCGCACCCCAGATAGCCTTCCGAAATCGGGAACGGCATGAGCCGAGGACTCGTGGCTTACCGCCCCTCCGCGATCGAGGCGCGGTCCAAGAAGAGCTGCCAAGCCATCGGCGCGGCGTCATAGCTGGCAACGCCGCGCATCAATTCGTCGACGCCATGCCCCCAGAGGCATGTCATGTTTCGCGTGATCTGCGCATCGATATCGATGGCTTTGATGCTGTCAGGTATCGCGACCGGTAGCTCGACGCGCGCGAACTAGCTCCGCGAGACTAGCGAGCCGCGCCGGCAATCCAAGCGCCACGAATTCCATCGTCACCTGACCGGAATGGGCCTGCCCGCGGGTGCGTACGGGCGGGCAACGCCAGTTGTCGCCGACTGCGACCAGTATGGGTTGTCCATGCACATGGCCGACAACCCCGCTGCAGCCGCCTTGCACGCCTCCCAGGACGGGTAGTTGCAGTACATCGTACTGCTGCCACCCCACTCCCACTTCTGGAGGCAGACGGGATATCTGGGATCGTAGCGTTCGGCCGTGGCTGGCGCAGGAGCGAGGATCGTCGCGCCGGCCACGATCGCCGCGCCGAGCACGCCCATCATCGCTTTCGTCCGAATTGTCCAACTGCTCACAGTCGTATCTCCAACTCCGCTGCTTTCCTCGGAAAGAAGCCGTTACGTTCGAGCCAATATACCCCGCAACATCCGCGAGAAAAACCCAGGTGGCTGCTCGTCGGATTCTCTCTCTGATCGGCCGAATGATCGATCATAGGCAGCGTTCACGACGGGCAATCTCTTGGGCGGCGCGCTGTTCTACCGGACGAGTCGGCGAGGTCGACGATGGGCAGGATCGTCTCGGCGACCTGGCTGAATTGCACCCTTTTGCGGCCCGCCAGGCGAGCTAACTACGGGCCGAGGTGGGCCACCGGCGCCTGCTCCCGGATCAATGCTGTCCGAGCCCCCTCCCATGCCACCGGCGCCTTGGGCATGTGCAAAGCCTATGGCAGCGACGATCGCTGCGCCAAGCGCGCCAATCACCGCTCCCGTTCGAATGGTCGAACCGCAACTCACGCTGAAGACTTCAATGCCGCTCCCCCTCGAGAAAGCCGGCTCGGTCGAGCCAATATAGGCCGCAACACCAGCAAAGAAAAACCCCGGCGGTTTCCCGCCGGGGTTCTCTGATCGGTCGAAAGATCGATCTTAGAAGTTGCGCTGAGCGCGGAGGAGCAGGGAGACCGAGTCCTGGTCCTTCATCTCATACAGAGCTGCCGGCTTGGCAGCCGCAGGAACGCCCGGGCTCGCGATGACGCCAGAGTACTTCTGGTCCAGACGCGACCAGTTGACGTCCGCCGTGAAGGCCAGGTTCTTGACCGGGGTCCACACGGTGTTGACACCGATCACTGCGAAGTTGAAGTCCGGGTTGCAGTTGCCGGTCAAGCCGAGGAGCCCAACCATGTTGGCACAGATCGCGGTCTTGCCACCGCCACCGTATTGCACTGCGCCGTAACCGCCGTAGATGGCGCTGGCCCAGTTCGGGTTCCAGTTGTGGGTGTAGCCACCACGGAAGCCCCAAGTCTTGACGGTCTCGATACCTGAGCCGTTGACGAAGACGCCATCAGCAATGCCGGCGATCCCGAGGCCCTGGTAGGCGCCAATGCCGCTGCCGCTGTACATAAAGAACGTCTGCGGGAACAGGCTCTGGAAGTTGTAGCGAGACGCGCCATCCGTGTAGACGGCCTGCAAGTTGATGGAGTCGCCAGGTCCGGTCGGGATGTTCTTGATCGACAACGAACCCTGAACTGCCCAGCCCCACTTGTCGTCGGGGTGACCGGTCGGCTCAGTCAGGCCGTAGTAGGCGGCATGGAGGTTATGTCCAACAACCGACAACTGGGCCAGACCCCAAGCCTGGTCGACGCGGATCGCACCGACGAGGTCGGGAACACGCGTTCCACCCCAATCGTTGTTGCCGTAGATACCCTGAACCATGTTGGCTGCAGTCGCACCCGACAGGTTCCAGAGGTTCGACTCGCCACCTGCCGAAGTCGTTTCATCCTGCAACGCCACCGAAGCGGTGATGCCCTGACCGAAATCAGCCGTGTAAGCGACCTGGTTCACGCCGGTGACGTGGTTGGAGCCGCCCGGAATGGTATCGGGACCGCCAGCCGGATAGCTCTGCCACGGTGCGTCGAAGATCGAGACCGTGCGGCCGAAGGTGAAGCCAGCGAACTGGATGAACGCGTGGTAGAGACCGAGCGAGGCGCTGCCGGTTGAGAACGTCGACGGGTTGCTGCCGGTGACCGAGGTCGTATCCCAGGTGAAGACCATATCAGCGTAGGTGCGAACCACGCCGTACTCGGTGGCCGTACGCGTATCGACCGTGAAGTCCATACGGGCGCGGCTGCCCCAGTAGTTGGTCAGACGGTTGTTCGAACCCTGGTTCGCGCCTTGACGGAAGCCGTAGTCGCCACCGAGGGCCCAGGCATCGGCGCGCAGATAGCCGCCGAACTTGATGCAGGTGTCAGTGCCCGGCATGTAGTAGAATCCGGCACCGTACAGGGAGCAGATCTTCACGTATTCGACCGCTTTGGCCTTCACGGGGAGATCGGCTGCCTGTGCTCCGCCCACGGCGATCAGACCCGCCGCTGAGCCGAGCAAAAGGCTCTTAACCAACTTCATGTTAAACCTCCAAGTTGCTCTTCAGGGAAGGTCACTGACCGGATGGCCAATTTCCCATTCCCGTTTCAAATCACCGCCTAGCCGCTTCGCGCCTTCGGACACACCCGCATGAACGCGAGGGACTTAAGCGAACCACCTAAAACGGGACGACCTCGGGATGCCCCCCTCCGTCGCCCGGTCACAATTACCGAACGTCCTTGCACACACAACAAAAGAACGCTCCAGACCGGCCCTACGAAGCGCGTTTTCCAACGGGTGTTGCACAAATAACACGTGGATGTGATCGCGGCGCGTTTGTAAGTATTTGTTTTCCATGCCGTTTTTGAAACGGTTCCAAATGCCACCAAATTCTTCGCCGTGAAGCGGCGGCCGTGCCAGCTCTCCGTGACGCCCTTGCGACGCACGCGAATCGAAGAATCGGCAACCGACTCGGAATGGATGCTGGATGGTCTCGTCGCCGCGCCGTTCGACCGTTGGGCGCACCAGGCCAAGCCAAAGACAAAGTGCGATTTCGCGGGGGACGAGCTGCCGCCGCGGCCGGACTAACCTTGGACTTATATTGTGCGGGGGATTTGTAACGGAGGCTGGACGTCACGACTGGCGGAGACGGAGTCCGCTCAAATGCGGCACTTTCTCGAATATTTTCGAGTATTTCGGATTTCTACCCACACTTAAGCCCACACGGGCCCGGCGACTTGCTGCGGAGTACCGGCAGATGGAGGCGGTTGCTCGGTCGTGGGCAAGTGCCATGCCTGAAGCCCGGGATGCCCTCCTTGAGATTGCGGACAACTACCATGCAGCAGCCGCGAAGAGCGGGGCGCCCTCCTCTAAACAACAACGCCGCCCGCTTGCAATAAAAGCAGGCGACGTTGCTCCAGCCCCGGGACGAGTGATGCAAAATCCCGGATCACGACAGTGTGGCTGATACGTTCGGAATTGTCTGTTCGGTTACCGACAATCTCGGCGGCAGCTATTGAGGTACCGAGTGTCGGGCTTGATATCTCGCGGTCATCCGATCGTTGACTGATCGGACTAATGGCGAAGGGGAAATGACGCGACTGCTGGAAGGGCAGCTTTTAGCTTTTCACCGATAATGAGCTCCCCGCAGACGCTCAAATGATCCGCATCTCTGTACGTCAGACAATTGCCTTCTAGCAGCCTCATAGCGTCCGGCCGGACAACGTCGAAGAAAGACAGATAGTGGAAATCTCTTCGTTGTCGGGCGACACTGTCACGAATTCTTTTCTCGAGTGCAGAAAAGATATCCACTGACACTCGGTTAAGAGGGAAGCCTGCCTTCGCAACCCGCTTCATACTCTCAAGATCGTTGAAGTTAACTCTCGCTTCGACAAATGGACCCAACCAAATTACGTTGGTCAATTTGGACATGGCTTGCAGGTAGTCGATCGTGGTGTCGATTGCACCGTCGTTAAAGTGATACTTGCCCCCAAATCTCAGCACGTCGCTAGGCTCTTCGCGCCCACTTTCATCGAGCACCAGATGAGAGCCCGCAAAATGCACGATAACGGTTCCAACGAGCTCCTTATGGCCCCTCAGAAATTCATCGAATCCTATGTAGGGACATTGATTGTCATTGTTCCAAGGCCGGCAGCCGGGATTTGCCACGCCGACAACAGACCCTCCATAGTTGCTTCTGTATAGTGCATTGTAGATGTTCATCGCGTGGGAATCGCCGAGAACGACCGTTACGGGCCCATACTTCGCCGAACAGCCAATGATCCGTTCACTGGCCGCAGAGTCGATTCTCGGTACCCAGAAGACGCAATCCCCATTTGTACCCATGTCGTGAGTGAGATCTGGACCGGCGTTGTCCATGATCAATTGGTAGAGGCGTCGCTCATTCGTTTCGCTGAAGTAGAGGCTCTGTTTTTCGAATCCACCCGTGGAAATCGCGGCGACACTGAAGCCAGTTAGACAGAAAATCCCTCCGAGGCAAAGCAGAGCAAGTCTCGACCTGTTCAGCCGCTTACGATCTCTGGCCGGTTGCTCGATGAAGATGTAGGTCAAAACTGCAAGCATGAGCGACAGTGCCGTAAGTGCCAAAGCCACACCGGTGCTGGGCCTGTCATGGCCGTCCAGTCTAGCGAAAACAAAGATAGGCTGGTGCCAGAGGTAAGCGCTGTAACTAATTCGACCAATTGCTACTGGTATCTGGCTCCCGAGCAGCCTTCCGATGTTGGTCTTCGCGGTCGCGAACAGGATTACGAGGCAGGCCCCAAGCACAGGAGGCAGAGAGCGAAAGCCGGGATATCGAAGCTCAGCATGGTCGACAAGGCTCCAACAAATCAATCCGATCCCGATGAAGCCCAAGAAATCAAGCGCCCCCTTTGGTAGCCGAGTTCGCAGATCTGCAGCTGGGGACAACGCGATCAGAGAGCCAATCAGCAATTCCCAAAAGCGGCTCGGAATCAGAAAGAAGGTTGCTTCCTTTGTCTGAGGTCCCCACTCGGCATAGGCAAGGCTTGCGACTGCGATTCCAGCAAGCAGCGCCGCGGCCCTGGTCCGACCGAACCGGAGGGAGCTGCCGAGGAGGATCGGAAAAACAAGATAGAATTGCTCTTCGACGCCAAGACTCCAAGTGTGCAATAATGGCTTCAGTTCGGCTGCAGTATCAAAGTAGCCACTCAGGGACCAAAAATAGACATTTGATACGAACGCACTTACGGCAATCACGCTCTTGGAAAATTCTAGTATCTCGCGCGGAAGCATCAAAATGACGACGAACGGGATGCACGCCAGTACAACTACGATGAGTGCCGGCAATATTCTCCGCGCCCGCCTTTCGTAAAATTGCGCAAATGTAAACCTGTCAGTCTCCATCTCCGCGCTGATAATGGACGTTATCAGGTACCCACTGATGACAAAGAAAATGTCGACGCCTAAGTAACCACCGGGAACCGCATTTAAGCCCGCGTGGAACAGGATGACTGAGAGAACGGCAATGGCTCGAAGGCCATCTACTTCGGGGCGATATTTCATTGATGCCATGAAGCTTAAGGCGTCGAGCCATGATGGTCGCCAGCAAAGATAGCTGGCGACCCGGCTAGTGCTGCCACTCGTGCGGGGAATTGGTCAATGGGGCTAAGCGCGGATTATTTCCGATTGTTGCCGTCGTGCATCGGTGCGCAAAACGAGTTTCTTGCACGCTTCGACCGGCTGCATTGCCCGCGAGTTTGGTCTCGAGTGGGCTGGTCAAAGCGCGCCGATCATTGCGCCGGCCTATCAACAACGATCAACGTAGTGGTCCAGGCGACAACGTTGTTCAGTCCGGTCGCGCGATAATACGGCCCTTGATCGCGAAAAGATCGTCTTGATCATAACGCAGGAATTGCTCTGCAACTCCGCTAATTGGTTCGCCTGGGATTGTTGTTGCGTCGAGTATCGTAAAGCCGGCCTCTTCAAATAGGCGAACGTAATCACTGTGCCGCAAGCGATTCACGTACTGCTTGCCACTGTTGAACGGACGCCATTCTGTGTCTGAGTAACGCAAGAAATTGAAGCGAGATACGCTCTCATCGGATCTCGCATAATGATCGCTGTAATCTATCGAGTGGATGGTCAGCCCCTTCGTGACAGCGCGGAGCCCCGAAAGAAGTGGCTTAAGTTGATCGGCCGGGACATGTTCAAGAACTTCGTGGGAACATGTGCAATCAACCTCACTATCGGCAGATGAAACATGATGCGGCGCTCGGTAGTCAATTCCGAAGCTTCGCAGCTCATCCCAGTTAGCGAAGGATCTGTTGGGTAAAATATGCATCGCCGCATGCTGGACGAGATCAATCTTTGCGAGCGGCTCGATGTCGCTGGCGATAACGCGCTGAACACCGAGCTTTCTCAGTGTCAACGGAACTGCCAAGTCCCGGCCTGCGCCGATCTCTAAAACAGACGTTGGCGGTCCGCCGGTGTGCCTTGTGTAGTCTTCACAAAGGCGCCTGGCTGCTGTTGACAGGCCATCCAACCTCTTCACTGGGCGCGGCCAGTTTCGCGTCACATGCCGTTGCAGGAAATAATGGGCATGCGCTCCACCAGGAAGATCGAGCGCCCGGAACGCCAATGCCTTGATGCGCCAGTCCATGAGCCAGCCCAGAAATAGTTTAGAAATTTTCTGGAAATCTATGGAAACAATTATCGGGGCGCAACCACAGATTTTGTGCCTCTCACAGCCGTCTTAAAAGACCTGATTTGCGACGATCGCACCGGTCGTAAAGCTCCCCGCATTGTTGAAGGTATGCGTGCAATTGCCGGGGCTCGTGGTTCCAACCACGATCGCGCCGGAAGTCGAACCGGACTGCCGCGTGATCAAGTCGACACATGCGGAACCGCCGCTACCGGTGACGTTGTGGATGTTTACGAGGATGCCACCCGCCGTCACGTTGAAAAAGATCGGACTGGAAATTCCCTCACTATGGAAGCCATCGATATTAACGATACCTCCAGCGTTCACGATTGTGACCGCATTTCCGGTGAGAGCGCTCGCCTCGACAATGCTGTCACGCAAGGTGGTAACAGCGGCCGTATACCCGATGATTATGCCGGGATTGGTCGTAGTGTTGCTGGGCGTACAGAACAGAACATTTGCTATGAAATTCGACGCCCCGCCGTATCCTGTATCGGTGACGAGACACGATCGCTTTCCCGAGTAAACCGCAACATTGTCGACCGCAATCAGTTGCTGCGACGCGTTGGTATAGATCATCGCGATCGCGGAATTTGCACTCCCTGATCCCGTGTATAGTTTTATTTCCCTGATCGCGGACCCGAAGCACGCGATATGCGCCTGCGGATCGCAAAGCGTGATGAAGTGCTGTGTCGCGGCATCGGAGTCGCACTGTTTGAGCGAACTGCTCATCGGACCCTGTCCTCTGAGCGTCACTCCAACCGGCACCATCAAGCCGCCGCAGATCAGCGAGGATCCTGCAGGGACCATCACCACGCTGCCGGCGTGGCCAGGCGTGTCGATGTTGAGCGCTGTGCGCGCGCTAGCAAATGAAAGCGTGTTCTGAAATGCTGCAGCGTCGTTGGTCGCCGTGCCGTCGCTGCCGTTCCAGTTCAAGACGGCGCCGAATTGGCGGACGTTGACAAAAGTGCCCTGGTCGACGACGAGCTGAAAATGCGTCCCCACGGAATCGGTGAAGCTGCCGGTCGGCGTGGTGACGGTTGCCACCGTCCAGGTGAAACCGCTGCCAGTGCCACCCATGCTCGCGGCTGTCGCCGAAAGTACATCACCAGCCGCGTATCCATTGCCGCCGGTGCCGGTGATCGTGACGCCGGTCACCACGTTGCCCGCGACCGTGACGGTTGCGATCGCGCCGGTGCCGGTGCCGCCGGTGAGCGCTACGCCGCGATAGGTGCCATTCGTGTAGGCCGAACCGGGCGCAGTGAGATTGCCGGTTGCTATGAAACTATCGATGAAGGCTGCGCTGCCTACATTTTTGAACGTTGCACCGCCGCCATCGCCAGCCGCGGCGTAGCCGCCAGTCTGCACCACGTTGAACGTGTGCAAGTCGAGCGCGGTTGCCGTCGCGCGTGCTGAGACAAAAAGCGCGGGTGTCGCCGCAGCAGGCGTCGTGTTGCAGGTCGGGCAACCAATGATCAGCGGGTTGGTGCCCGTGATCGTGATGGGGCCGCCGCCCTGGATGTTGTTAGTGATCGTCTTCGGCGAGGTACCCGTGATCGAGATACCGTTGCCGGCCGTGAAGGTCGTGCTCGGGATCGAGACGCACGAGACGAGATTACCACCGCTATCGAAGCAGGCGCCGGAGTTCGCACGCGAGGCGGACGCGGCCAGAACCGTCAGCGTCTCGCCGGGAGGCGCAAGCACCGCGCGCCCCGAGACATCGTTGATCTTGTCCCAATCCTCGCGCAGCATCGCGACGATATCGGTGATCGCCTGGTTGAGATCGCGCGCCGCAACGCCGCGGTTCTCGGCGAACTGGCTGGTCCGGCGCGGCCGGCGGGCGCCGACGATCTGCACCGTGCCGGTCTGGGCCTGCGTGAAGGTCAGCACCGCGTCGGTGATCGGGCGCGGAATCGTCGCGAGCGAACCGGTCGGGCTGGTGATCGTCCAGTTCCCGGCCTGCGTGATCCGTGTGCCGTTGACCCAGACCTCGAGCCAGTTGGCGACGTCGTTGCTATCCGCATAGAGCTGGAAGCCGACGGCGCAACTGCACATCGACGAGGTGATGTTGTAGCTGGTGCGGCGCTCTTGATCTGGCAGAGCGGGCACGGGCCCCGGTGCTTGCGCGAATGCTGGAGCGAACCAGGCGAGCAATGCAGCCGCGAGGACAACGCGGCCCGCGAGACGGGCGAACATCGGACCGACCTTCCGAAGGCCTCAGCCGCGCGCGGCGGATTGAGGCTCGGCTCAGTCGGTGAGCCGCCGGAAGACGTTTGCGCCGATGTCCAAAGGCGAGGCTTGTTGCGGAAAGCCCGATCCGAAACGCGCTTGCGGTGCGCGCTACCTACTCAGTCACAAGGCAGGGATTCTGCCTTGAGGAGATTGCAAAACTGTCCGGCATCGAGGCCGGCAAGCCCGCGAAGCGTTACGCACACTCTGCGCCAGCTCTCGTTCTGTGCGCTCAACTCGCGAGCCTTCGCACGGATCGACTTGATCTCGCGCTTGAGGCCGAGAATAGCGGCAGTCTCATTGCCCACTGCCATCCTCACAGTCGAACGGCGGCACATGCGTGTAGAACTGCGGATGGGTCTCCTGGTCGCCGAAGAACCAGCGGCCGTCATCAGCCTGTCGACCGACATAGACCGGATCGGAAAGGCCGGCGCCGTCACGGAGCAACAGCGAACCGAGACCACGCTTGGCTTCAGAAATGGACTTCCAAGTCGATTGCGGCATCGGCTGGCTCCTACTGTAGCGTGGTCGACGCGAATTCGTGCCCGGGCGTCGGCTGCAGCACCGGTGCGCCACTATTGGCCCCCATGGTCTCGGCAAGATGCTCGCGACAGATGGAAAAGCCGGGCCAGCCCTTCACCCGCGGCCGGCGCACACCGTCCAGCCAACACAAGCAGCAATGTTCGGCCTGCTTCTGCATCAGCTCGAGGCCTGCGGCGTCCAGGTGAACGTTCCGACGGCCGTACTCGTGCCGGCGACGAAGGCGCTCCCAGAAGTTACCGAGCCGCCCGGTGCGCGCAGCGTCTGCTCGATGTTGCGAAGTGCTTCGACAAGAAGCGCCAGCTCCTGGTCGCGGCGCGACGGCGCTGGACTGAAGTTGCTGATCGTGATGCTAAGCGACATGATGGCCTACCTCTTCGTCGCGCAAGCGCGAAGCCGCGCCATCAGCTCATTGAACTCATGGTGCTGATGTGGCTCTCGCGCTCGAATGAATGAAATGCGGTCTTCGAGATGTTTGAGGTTGGCTATGAGCGCGTCGACGAAATCCTTGTCCATGTTCAGTTCTCCTATGCTGCTCGGCCCGCGGCGGCCGAGAGCTGAGCGATGATTTCTTGCAGGATGTGGGGCCGAGCCCGGTCGAGAAGCCGACGGCTGATCCTGTCCCCAAATTCGTAGCGGACGTTGGCTTCGTCGCGCGCTTCCCAGCGTCCTTGCATTCGCGCGATAGCTTCGGGGTCATCGACCACGGCCAACCGGATACCGAAGGCCGGCAAGTACGTGTCGATGAGCATGGGCGAAAGCCTCTTCTCGCGGCGCGGACCGAGAACCTTGTTCGTGTGCCCGCGCGTCAGGCCGCAGATATCGTCGACCCGTTCACATGAAAGCCCTCGCGCCACCCGCACGTCACCGAACAGGTCGACAAACTCGTCATAGGATCCAGCCGGCTGCAAATCGATCATCGGCGGCCACCGCTGCTCGCTCGATCGGCGTAGGCCTTCTTTTCGCCGTAGCTCATGCGGCTCCACGTGGCATCGTCGACAGTGTTGGGGCTGACGTCGCGGTGCTGCTGCGAGAACGGCGCGGTGCCCTGAGAGGTCACCTTATGCATGAGGCGCTCGTAGAACCGCAGGTGTGCATCCGTGACCATGGTGCTCAAGATCGGCTTCGCGTCGGCGTGGCCGATTTCCGCCGTGATCCACCGGCCGACCGCATCCACTCGCTGGGTCGCGTTACTGCCGGCCTTGGCGAGCTCCCGCTGCGCTGCTTCCGCAATCGTGGCCTGCTGCGTCGCGACGTGCGAGGCGTAGATCGACAGCATTTCCGAGAAAGCCGCCTGGTCAAGGCCGCGGGCATGCGCCCAGTTTCTCGCGGCGATCAGGCCCGGGTCATTCGCATCAAATTGGACCTGCTGATTGCCTGGCAGCACCGTGCCCTCGGGCAGCTCGAGCTTGTAGCCGTCGGCATTGGCCGGCAGCGTCGCCTTGCGCTGGTCGTCGATCGCCTGACGCGAAAGCATCTGCTCGAGCTCGGCCTCGCTGACCTCAAATCGGCCCACGGTGTATTTCGAGCCCTCGGTAGGCGGCTGCTCGGTCGGATCCGCCGACACATCGCCGGTCTCCGAAATCAGCTTCCCGGTCTCTCGGTCTTTCAGAACCAGGTTGCCGCGCTCGTCGCGCGTCTGGATCACCTTCGCCGGATCATAGCGGCCGGACTGTGCGTCGCCGGCCTCCAACGTCTGACGATGCCGCTCGTTCGGCGACAGGTCTGCCCACGCCGCTGCCTCGGACTGCGCCGCTGCAACCGCGGGCGCTGGCTGAACGGACCCTGGGGAAGGCGTAGCGGTTGTCACTGGATCAGGCATCGGTCACCTCGTGAAAATGATGCGGCTGTTTCTCCCCACACCGCCGCCGCGTGGATGTTGGGCGGTCCGCTGCCCTGGAGCTCGGAAGTTCTGGACCCTGGGAAAAATACGGGTCCGAGGTTTTGCTGGGAAAGCGTGAGGGCGGGTTACCAGCGCCTCGATCGGCGGCCGATTTTTCCCCCCGGGGGTCGCGTCAGCGGGTCCTGAAAGCGCGGAGGGCCTCGCGCGCGGGCGCCCGCCTGCGGAGTGAGGAAACAGAGTGGGATCTGGGTATTCAGTCGCGCGCATAAATCCCTTCCGGCGGATCATGTCTCCGCCACAACGTGCTGATTTGCGCCGCATTTGCAAGCCATCGGCCAACGTACCCACACGGCTACCCATAGTTCGCTGGTGTTCGCGATCATTCATCATCGCCCGCGTCCATTCGCTCTCCCGTCGACAGATTTTTGTTCGGCGTGACGTCGATGCTCACGCCTGGCGCACCCGCTGGTGCGGCGCCGATGATCTGAATCACCACGCCAGGCCGATCGTTCGGACTGTCTCCACGGGGCCCGTCGGCTTCACTGATCGCCTCGAGCGCGCGCGCTGCCTGCACTGCGGCCGCCCGATTTTCATTCTGGTCACGGAGCTCGGCCAGCCTGCGAGGATTCTGCAGCGTGAGTTGCGCCAGCACGACACCACGTTCCGCCTTGAGATACGCGAGCACTTGCGGCCGCTTCATTGCCAATCGCATTGCGCGAACAGTCAAATTGGCTTTCGTCGCTGCCTCCTCCCATGGGGTGCCATTCCACACCATGTCGTCACAAGCGGCCTTCAACCGGCCACTAACCCCACCGGCTTTGGTCTTGCCGATGGCAGCCCGTTGCTGGGTGGTGAGTTGTTGGGATGGTTTCTGATCAGTCATGGGTCACCGGTCTATCGAGAGCTTGCGGACGCGAGCGGAGCGACAGCGCAGCCGTGTCTGCGAGCGGGTGGAATGCGCGCGCGAGTGGGCGCAAACGCCGGGGGGAGTATGAGGGGGGTGTGTGCAGGGCGGTTGTGCGCGTTTGTAGGGGCGTTTGCGGCGGCGTCTGATAGGGCGTCTGTATGGCGGCGGGGGGCGTTTGTAGGGGCGTTTGGAAGCTCATCCGGCGGCCCTCTCGATGTGCTTGGAGCGCTTGCCGTCGACCACAACGATCTTGCCGGCGGCGAACAGGCGCTCCATCGCGGCAGCGAACGCTTTCGACTTGATGCCGCTGGCCTCTGGATGGCCCTCGAAGGCGGCCGGCGCATATCCTGAGCCGGTTGTGTGCCGCACCTCCCTACCCTCCGCCAGAAACCGGTCGAGCAATCGGAGGAATGTGTCCTCAACGTTGCGCTCCGCGGCCGCGCGGTGCGGGGATGAAGCACCAATGGTCTCGGTGACGAACGTCAGTCCACTCCAGCGGATGGTGATCCTCTCCCCGGTGCGGCCGCGGTTCGATTTGGTCACGGCGAGCGTGCGCGCGTCTGGGTCGTCCTTATCCGGGTCGGACAGGTGCAGCATCGAGCGGACGCTATTGCGCCAGTCAACTGAGTTGGCGGTGCCAGAGCCGTCAGCCATGCCGCGCACGGACGGGTGGTCGAGCAGCACGATCGCTGTGTCATGCTCCCGGGCGATCTTGCGCAGCATAGCAAGGAAGGCGCGGACCTGCCGCCGGGCAATTGCCTCGCCGTCGAACACCGCGGCGACGTTGTCGATCACGACCAGGCGCGGCTTGTTTTCGACAATCCACGCCTCGAGCCAGTCCAGCAGCGGCGCGCGCGACAGGCGACCATCCTTGTTGGCATGGACCAGCCAGGTGCTCTCCAGATCGGGGAACAGCATGTGCAAGTCCGGCAGCGTATAGGGATCGATGCAACGGTGCTTGCAGATGCGCTCGACTCGATCGCGGATGTTGTGCTCGGGCTCCTCACAGCTGAGCAAAAGTGCGGTGCCGGCATCGATCGTGCAGCCGAGCCAATCACCAAGGCCCGCAGCGACGTAGACCAGCAATTGAACCAGAATCTCGGTTTTCCCGCTGCCGCCGTTGCCGGACACGATCGTCAAATCGCCGCTGGGGACGCGCGCGGAGGCCAACCAGCGCGGTTGCTCGGGCTCGGTGCCCTCCCACGCCGCCGACGTGATCGCAGCGTAGACGGCCGGCTTAGCACTGGGTTGAACCAAATCCAGGATCGGCTCGCCGTCGGCGCTCTCGGGATACGCGTCATGCGGCGGACCGAATTGGCGTTCCCATGCAGCATCCGCCTCGCGACGCGCTTCCGCGGCCCGCCAACTGGCTTCGGCGGCCGCTGCTGACATGCCGCCGTACATGGGATCGTGAAGCCATGGCTTATCGGTGAGAGCATCCATCAGTCCGCCCTCCTCAGACCAACGAATGCCGCCGCCATAGCCGCCTGGACTCGATCTTGCGCAGACTCGTCGGGGATCAAATCCCAGAGCCATGCCAGTTCCTGCAGCTGGTCGACCGCAAGGTGCTTGGACTTCCAGCCGCGCTCGACGTACCAGGCCTCGAAACCGCAGACATCGAGGAAGTCCTCGAAATCTCCGAGTACAAGCCGCTCGACCGATCGCACCGGCGCATTCATGACGCCACCTCGACCAGGTCGAGCTCGAGCGCGAGGGCCTCGGCCTTCTCCAGCGCCTTCCGCACCTCGGGCAACTTCGCGATGTCGAATGCAATCCCCTTCTTCGAAGCCTGCATGTGGCCGGTCGAAGTCACGAAGAACACTCGCAGGTCTGCGATCGGCTTGCCCTTGTATCGCGAGAGTGTGAGGCGGATGCACGCGTCGCGCCGGCGTGATTTCCAAAGCTGGAAAATGACGCGCGGCTCGGCGAGAGGATCTTCGGGGTGCGTCGCGAATTCGGGGTCGAAGGCGATATCCAGGTGATCGTTTTCCCGACGATTCCTGTTTGCATGCCGAGCCCGCTTCCAAGTGGCGGGTTCGGTCATGCGGCCTTCTCCGCGCGCGCCGCGTCGACGCGCCTCTGCACGTAGGCGACAAGAGAAGCGACCACGATCTGCCGGCGCGAACCATCCATGTAGGACTGGAGCTCACCCGCATTCAGCAGTTCGTAAAACTTCGTGTTGCGGCAGTTCACTGCCCGCATGGCTTCCTGAGGACTGCAAACAAGCTTGCCGCTCAGGAAAGCAAAATCACCGATAGACATCGCTGAACGTCTCCGTTCGTGTTCGAAACGAACGGAAAAGTCGGTGATTTGCTCGGGCTATGGGTGCACTTTAAATCCGGAAACGTGCACTTTAAATCGGGCGCTTTAGGAGAGCCTGGGCCAAACCTTCGCCTCCGGCCAGCACGTGGCGCATGTAGGTAATCTCAGAAGTCAAAAAGTGCTGCCCCGCGATATTGGTATAGATCCCCCAATTGCGCTGTCGACGAGCTGTTCGTTCCTTTCGGCCGGCCACAAGAACGTTTCGAAGCGTTGCATAGTTGCCGACCGCGATACCGATCTCGCGCAACCATGGCCCATTCGAGGAAAGGAAGGCCTCGACGATGTCTTGCTTTGTCCGCTTCGGATTGAACTTCTTGGCGGCACGATAGTGCGCACGAAAGCGCAGCAGCACCTGCTCGCGCAAGCCGCGGACAAGCTCCTTCCGGCCGCGCTTCGAAGGATTTTGCTTCTTCGCTGTCATGACCTCACCACACACCGCGAAAGGATTGCGCGGGGCAAGCATCCGGCGGTGAGACGGATGCGACGGTTTGCCCTCCGGCCCCGCGCGCGACAATCATGGACGGCGACGGCCCCGAAACAATCCGGGGCCGCCACGAGGTTGTGGAAAACTACCGCCTCAGCCAGCGGCCGCCTTACCCATGCGCCGCGCCTGCATCATCCGTTGCAGGCCTTTGAGGTCGCCGTACAGCAACCAATCGAAGCTGACGTCGTGGTTCTCGCACCATTGAGTTAGCTCCTTGCTCCAGGTGCGGCCGATCTTGGGGCATCGTGGCAACTGCCACTCATTCACCAGCCACCGTGCACGGCGCCTTATGTGCTCCGCCTTCGATCCGCCATCGGCGGTCAATCTGCCTACAGGCGAGTTGAGCCACTCCGAACGCTTCATTTTCGCCATGGCTCAGCCCTCCGAACGCTTGCAGGTCGGGCCGCCGAGTCTGCGGGGCAGTCGGCCCCGCCGACGGGGCTCGATGGGCTGGACATTCTCGGGAGGCATACAGGTCACGCGGCGCGCGGATGCGCTCCGGAAGTCGATGACGTTGGACATGGGAAGTGCTCGCGGATTAACCGGCTTTCCTAGGGCCGGGCGCCAGCGGCAGGCTGGCACCGGGAGTCTAGGAACACGTCCGCGAGAACGTGCGCCACGGCCTTTACCCTTTCGGGCTGTTGCATAACCGTGGCACTCCCGGCATAGTGAGCCGGTCGCAGCCCACGGCAATGGGCGCGTTGACGTCTTTCAGCGGGACATGAGGCCCGGCAAGGCCGACGGCCCGCCTATCGCGGATGAAGCGCAATCCCCGGCAAGGGACCGCTTCGGGAGTTTCCTAGGCTCCGCCGATCATCTCACCTGATTTGCGTTAAGAAATCCATCCCCGACCTGGGGAAATCCGCTTGCGCTCGCTCGCCGGCCATCCACCTTCGCTCCGTTGCGGCAGCGAACCGAATCAATTTTGATGATCGGGAGCTCTGGGGAGAGACACGATGCGTATTCGGCTGATTATCTGTGCGACGGCTATCCTGGTTTTGAGCACAGCCAATGCGTCGGCATTCTCGATGAGCTTTCGATGGTGCGGCCTCGCCTCTCCAGTGTTCGCATTGACCGGTGTGCCAAAGGGGACTGCAACCCTTCAGTTCCACATGGTTGATCTTCAGGTCCCCAGCTACAATCACGGTGGGGGAACGGTACCGTACAAGGGGCAGTCGTCGATTGCTTGTGGAGCACTGGACAACTATTCGCCCCCAAGCCCGCCGAGCGGCAGCCATTCCTATCAAGTTACAGTCACTGCATTTGGGCCCGGCAATTCGAATCTCGGCTCGGCTACCTACACACACGAATTTCCCGAAAAGAAGTAAACCTGTCGGGGCTCGCTCTTGCGCTCGCCCTCGGGTTACGCCAACCGAAGAATCATGGCGCAATCTGCTCGATCTTCGCTTGTGGCAGCACCGCCAAGGTTTGCATCAGCCAATGTCGGACAGGATCGATACTCTGATCGTTCGTTGAACTGAATGTAACAAAATCACTGTGCGATGGATTGCCATTGTCAGGGGTGTAGGCGGTGTCTGTACGAATCCCCTGCACATCAACTCTTAGGTGAGAAGCAGCTGCAAACGCCACACCGACAAGTTTTATTTTCGATGGAGCCACTTTTCCTTTCGCCACAAACCCGTCGCGGATTGTTTGAATGCGAGCTTCACCTCTGGCCCTGATCTGATCCGCTGAATCTGGATTTCCGACAACCGCTCCCGAGAGCTCATGTTGCCATGGCTTACCGGCCGATGATGAAAATTGTCCGCCCTTCAAAGCCTGATAGTGAACGGTCTGATCGCGAGTTACGTGATCAGCATTGGTTAGAAACCTATACCAGCATGCAGAATCAGGAAGCGGCTTGTCAGTTTCGAAATGACTGAAGGACATGAATGTGGGCTAGGGCGCGAACAATTCGTTGATCAATGCTTTCGCGCCGGTCGTAAGGGTCGTATGCGGAAAGTTCTTGATAATTCCGTCCGCCGCCACTCTGCGCGCGACTACGCGTCCGCCCGGTCCAACGTCCACCAAAACGAACTCACGGGTTGATCCAAAGCCGAAACGCCATTCAAATCCAATTGTGCCATCTGCCCCGGGCGCAACATCAGGCTTCAATACGCTCGGAGGCAGCAATCGACTAAACGATCGCGCCGCTCGCACCGTTTCGCGAGAGATCGGCTCTGCTCCGTAACCATCCCAATCAGGTTGGTCGTACCCCTCATACTCGGTGAACTCGTCTTCAACATTGGCGTGCGGCAAGTACCGACCGGACGCGATCGGAAGCATCGGATCTTTAGTCAGCGTACGGAGTCCAGATCCCGACGACGTCAAGCCATAGCTAGCCTGGAAAGCTAGGAATCTCATTTGCTGCCATCCGCCAATTTGATTTGCGCACCCAGCCACTCGTGAAGCTGCTTGGCCGTCTCTAGGTTGAGATACGCTGAACAATGGACATTGCGAACAATCCCAGAGCGCGTCTCTACCCTGCTCGGTGTCTGACCAGTCTCTGTGAACGCGATCTGGTCTCCGGGCCTCCCGTAGACGTCGTACTCCACAACTCTTGGGATCGGCCCGCGTTCAGAGAAGAGGGACATGCAAATTTGGCCGGCGGGTGTCAACCCGCCCAGCGCCCCGTGGCACGGTATTTCACGGTAGTCTGCAACCTTTATATAGTGGAACTGCAGCTGTACCTTTGATCCCTGTTCGTCGTGTTCTGCCATGAGAGAAAGAGCTCTGTTGTCCTGAGGCGCTGACGATGGAACAGGGATACAGCACCAATCAAGCCGATTCTTGGTGAAAAATCACTAAATTCGCGTGCAACCCTATTTCCGCTTTAAGCTCTGAGCGGTCTGACATTGCTCATATCGCTCACCGGCGGGCTGGCGCAATAGTCCGCCCAATCAGCCATCATGCGCCGGCGCTTCTCGCGCATGTCGCCGCGGCGGTAGGCCGCCTCGACCTTGTCCGAGACCGTGTGCGCCAGCGCCATCTCGGACATCTCGTTCGGGAAGCCGGTCTGCTCGGTGCACCAGTCCTTGAAGGTCGACCGGAAGCCGTGGACGGTCAGGTCCTCCCCGAAGCCCATGCCCTGCAACAGCTCCAACATGGCCATGTTGGACAGAGGCTCGCCGGCCTCGTTGGCGAATAGGTATTCCGACCGCTCCGGCTGCTTCTCCAGGATCTCTAGGGCGCGGTCGCTAAGCGGCACGACATGATCCCGCTTGCGAGCGCCCTTCTTGCCCTTCAGGCGGGCCGCGGCGACCGTCCAGGTGGTCACCGCTCGGTCAACCTCAGTCCGCACCGCGCCGATCGTGTCGCTCGTCCGGGCGGCTGTGAGAACGGTGTATTCGAGGGCCCGGGCGCTCAGGCTGTCCCGCCGGCGGAGCTCGGCCATGAAGCGCGGCAGGTCGGCATATGGCAGAGCCTTGTGGTGCTCCACCGGTGAGACCTTCGAGGGCGCCGGCAGCAGCTTGTCGAGCAGCCCCTTCCACCGCGCCGGGTTGTCGCCGTCGCGCAGCTTCTTTGCCTTAGCCCAGTCCAGCACGTTCTCGATGCGACCGCGGACGCGGCTCGCCGTCTCGGTGCGCGCAGTCCAGAACGTCGGCGCGTCCGGGTGGCCACCAACCGGCTGCTCGAGCACCTTCAGCACCAGGTCGGTGGTGATGCCGCCGACGGGCAGCTTGCCGATGATCGGATAGGCCCAGGTCTCCAGAGTGGCCGACCACTGCTCGCCGTGCTTGGCGTTCTTCCAGCCCGACCGGTGCGCCTTGATGTAGGCCTTGGCGCAATCCTGGAAGATGGTCGTCTTGGCTTTCTCCAGCGCGCTGGCTTGGTCCTGGAGCTTGCGGGCCTCGATGGGGTCCTTTCCCTCGTCGATGAGCTGACGCATCTTGCGGGCCCGCTCACGGGCTTCTGAGAGGTTCCACGTCTCAAGCGAGCCCAGACCCATCTCCCGCGCCAGCGGCTTCCCCGTCTTACTGGTGTGGCCGTTGAGGCGATATCGGAAGATCCACGACTTGGAGATGCGTTCCTTGCCGTCCCCTTTCACCTGAAGGTAGAGCCCGGCACCGTCGCCATACATTCCAGGCGTCTTCGCCTTGGTCACTTCAAGGGCCGTAAGCTTTCCGCCCGCCATTTACCCCCTCCTGTACCCACACCGGAACCGCGAATTTAGGCGAATGGCGGCGAATGGGCAAGACTGACAAAACCCGAATTATCGTGTATTCACAGGGGGTTTTCGGAGGCTAGCGAACGGGGGCGAACTATGTTCTGGCGGAGACGGAGGGATTCGAACCCTCGATAGGCCTTTACAAGCCTATAACGGTTTAGCAAACCGCCGCCTTCAGCCACTCGGCCACGTCTCCGGCTTCGCCGGGTATGCCCGACCCGGCGGCGAGCCGCAAGCGGCAGAATTGAGGCTGGCGGGTTTCTTTGCACATGAAAGCTTTTGCAGCGAGGAAAGCCAAGCACAGGTTGGCACTGGCTGACGTCCGGAGCGCCGGCCGTCGTCACGCCCGCACATCGGGCAGCCATCGCGTCAGTTGGTCGCGCGTGGAGACTCGGCACGAGCGCTGTTTCGTGCCTTGCAGCACGAGCCGCGTTGTTCTCTCAAGTAAAGGCGACTAGTCTTTTTGCACCAGTTCGCCAAAGCACAGACCCGCCATCGGGGTCCGGAAACCCAATCACATGTCGCAGCAAAGCCGCAACAAGGGAGCTTCGGCCCCCTCCTCACTCCATCCGTCGGCTATTCTGGACCAGGCGATTGCGGCCCACCGTTCGGGCAAACTGTCGGATGCGGAACGCGGCTACACGACCATCCTGAAGGGAAGCAGAACACATCCCGTCGCGCTGCATATGCTGGGGCTGTTGCAGGCCCACCGCGGCAATTTCGCGGACGCCGAGCCATTGCTCAAGAAGGCTGCCCGCGTCGACCCCGGCAATCCCGACGTTCTTTTCAACTATGCCAACGTGCTGCGTGCATTGGACAAGACAGACGATGCGCTCGCCTGGCTTGCGAAGGTGATTGCCCTGTCGCCGGACTTCGCCGATGCGCATCTCAATCGCGGAGCGATCCTGCTTGCACGGAAGGAGCTTCACGGCGCGATCGCGGAGCTTGATCGTGCCATTGCGATCGCGCCATCGAGCGCAGCGTTCTTGAACCGAGGCAGTGCATTCCAGCAGCTCGGTCAGCTCGACGAAGCACACGACAGCTACCAAAGGGCCGTCGAGCTCACACCGTCGAATCCACAGTACCATTTCGTCTTGTCTGAGGTCCTTACCCAAATGGGCCGACACGACGAAGCGATCGAGGCGCTCGAAAGAACGGTCTCACTGAACAAGGCCTTCCCGTTCGCGCTGAGCAAGCTCGTTGATTCCAGGCAGAAGCGCGCCGACTGGCGCAGTTTCGAACGTGAGCGGGCCGCCCTGGACGAGGCCGCAGAATCCGGCGTGGCGATCGATCCCCTCACCTTCATTCTCGCCTCGTCGTCTCCCGCACACCAATTGACCTGTGCGAAGACATATGTCGCCAATGTCGCCCCGGAGCGAGGTGCCGCGAGACCCAGAACGCCGTCACCGGCTTCCCGGCTGCGGGTCGCGTACGTGTCTGCCGATTTTCACAATCATGCCACCGCGCATTTGATGGCCGGAGTTTTCGAGGAGCACGACCGCGAGCGCTTCGACATAAGCGCCATCTCCTACGGACCGGATGACCGCAGCAAGATGCGCGACCGCGTGAAGGCAGCATTCGAGCGCTTCGAAGACGTCAGGCACCTTGCCGACGAGGACGTGGTCAAGCTGATACGCCAGCTCGACATCGAGGTCCTCGTCGATCTCGGAGGCTTCACCGCCCTTGCGCGGCCGAAAATCCTTGCGCACCGGCCGGCTCCCATCCAGGTCAACTATCTCGGCTTTCCCGGCACGATGGGCGCGCCGTACATCGACTACATCATGGCCGACCGGATCGTCATCCCCGAAGCAGAGCAGAAGTATTACGCCGAAAAGGTGATTTATCTCCCCAACAGCTATCAGGCGACCGACGCAAGGCGACCGCCCCTGTCAAATGCACCGGCCCGAAGCGAGGTCGGGCTGCCGGACGATGCATTCGTCTACTGCGCGTTCAACAAAACATTAAAGATCACGCCCCGGCTGTTCGATGTCTGGATGAGGCTGCTTACCAAGACCGCCGGCAGCGTCCTTTGGCTGTTTGATGGGGGCCCGATCGCCAGTGAGAACCTGAGGCGTGAAGCCGTTGCGCGCGGCATCGCCGCCGAGAGAATCGTGTTTGCCCCACCCATCGCTATCGACGAACACCTGGCGCGCCACCAGCTTGCCGATCTGTTCCTGGACACGTTGCCCTACAACGCCCATACCACGGCCAGCGACGCCCTGTGGGCTGGCTTGCCGGTCCTGACATGCCTCGGCACCGCCTTTGCGGGACGTGTTGCAGCCAGTCTCCTGAATGCTGTCGGCCTTCCTGAACTGGTGACGCGATCGCTGGACGAATATGAGGCTTTGGCGCTTCGGATCGCGCACGACTCCGAACTTCGAACCGCCCTCAAGAGCAAGCTGGCGACGCATCGGTCCACCTGGCCTCTCTTCGATACTGTCGGCATGGCGCGAGACGTCGAAAAGGCCCTCACCGAAATGTGGCGCCGGCATTGCGCCGGCGAAGCGCCGGCCTCGTTTGCCGTCTGATCTCATCACGAGGTCGGCCTAAGGTCACCTTGGCGCGATCGCATCGATCGGTCAAAGTTCGGTTCCCTGCGGCGGAGTGAACCGGTCAGTGCGCGGTGGCCCAGGCCCTCGCCTCGCGCTGCGCGGCTGCGATCTCGGCATCCGACATCTGCCCGGCGACTTCCTGGCGAAGCGCGATCGCGTCCCTACGGCCCTTCAACGCCGCGAGGTTGAACCATTTATGCGCAGCGATGAGATCGACGAGGCCGGAGCGGCCGCTCGCCCAATACATGCCCCGCTCGAACAGCACGTCCGACAACGCAGTCGCGTCGATCGGCGTCGCGGTCTCCAGATCGAAAGTCCCCTGAAACATGTCGCATCCCCTTTATTGTTGTGCCGCCTCGTTCCCCCGAGCGCGGCTCCCGTCCAAACTGTTCAACTCGTCCCCATGCCGCTCTTGCCGGCTTGTTGAGGCGATCTTGGCGAGCAAATTTGAATGGCAGTTTAAGTATCGCGATGAAGGGGACGTAAACGCGAGGTCACGCGGCGCGGCTGCGAAAATGCAAGAAGTCAGGGATTCTCAAGCACTTCTGCGATCCGTCAGATTTTGTTTACCGTTCGGATCTTCGGACGATGATAACCATCGCGCGTGGTGAGAGGCGCACGATCGCAGCCACCTCCTGAGCCGTCATTTCCCGCGACGGCGGGGAATCCAGTACGCTGCGACTTCTCCGTATGCGTCACTGCCTCTGGAATACTGGATCGCCCGGTCGAAGCCGGGCGATGACGCCGGAGTGTGGGCGCGCAGTCGGACCACAGGGGGCGCAAGCCTGTTCGGCTGCGTGTCACGCCTTGGACCTGAAACTTTGGAAAATGAAAACGCCGGCGAGGATCCCGGCTACTCGAACGAGGGCGTCGGCGAACACGTCAGGACCAGATTTCATTTTGGCCGCGAGGCTACTCATGAAATTGCGGGGCCGATAAAGGCGAACCGCACCGAACGAAGAAAACTGGTTTCTTCTGCCGGACCAGACCTTGACGAGCAAGCTCGGCAAGGAAGGACGATCCGACCGTTGACCTGATGTCTCGCCGACACCCTCTATCGCCGATCAGAGCCCGGTTGACTGAGACCTGCCCTGCCTGAGGCAAACCAGATCGCAGAAGGCGCTGATGACGTGCCGGCCGTCAGAGAGGCCGGCGACTTCAGAAGCGAAGTTACTTCTTCTTCTTCGCGACCTTGCGGGTCTTCTTCGCAGTCTTCTTCACTGCGCTCTTCGCCTTCTTCGCCTTCTTCGCTTTCTTGGCCATGTTGCCCTCCGATGTGTGAGATGGCTTTAATCGCTGCGTGCATTCGGGGATCGAATGCACTGCATCCCGAATACACCAACACGGCGAAAAAAACATCTTCTCGCTTAAGGAAGTGTTGACGGAGCAAAGCGCGCAAGTACTCCGCGCTTCGCGCACGCGCTCGACGAGTCGTTCGATCGTCTATGCGGAAAGTGCCTGCCGCATCAGCGCCGGCGAAAGCATCGATTGCAAGAAAACCCTATGCTGCAAGCCCATTCCGCATTCGCACATTGCGCGCGATCGACGTTCCGTCGCGCGTTGCGTCTCGCTCGAAGGCGCACGAAGTGCGTTTCGCGGACTCTGAGTCGTGAATTTTGGCAATGAAAATATTTTCATGCTTAACGGCGCGACCGCTCGCCGGAGCGTGCTCGCAGCCGCCGTTTTGCACGAATCGAAGATGGCGATTCGGTTGGACGTGGACGGTGCGATCGAGGCGACGTCGGTGTCGCCGCATGCGCGCGACGGATGCGCGAAGGCAGGATCGCGGTGACGGCACGCGCCGTCACCGCATCGCGTCAGATGCCGAGCTTGGACTTGAGCAGGTCGTTGACGCTCTGCGGGTTGGCCTTGCCGCCAGACGACTTCATCACCTGGCCGACGAACCAGCCAAGCGCCTGCGGCTTATCCTTGACCTGCGCGACCTTGTCGGGATTGGCCGCGATGATGTCGTCGACCACCTTCTCGATCGCCGAGAGATCGGTGACCTGCTTCATGCCGCGGCTTTCGACGAGCGCGCGCGGATCGCCGCCCTCCTGCCAGACGATCTCGAACAGATCCTTGGCGATCTTGCCGCTGATCGTACCCTCGCCGATCAGGTCGATGATCGCGGCAAGCTGCTCGGCGGCGACGGGAGAGCCCGAAATAGCCCGGCCTTCCTTGTTGAGACGGCCGAACAGCTCGTTGATCACCCAGTTCGCCGCCATCTTGCCGTCGCGCGCGCGATTGCCGAGCCTGTCCAGCACGGTCTCGTAGAAGTCAGCGCTTTCGCGCTCGGCGACGAGCACGCTCGCATCATAGGCTGACAGACCCAAGTCGGCGACGAAGCGCGTCTTCTTCTGATCCGGCAGTTCGGGCAACTCCGCCTTCAGCGCATCGACAAACTCTTGCGAGAACTCCAGCGGCAAGAGATCGGGATCGGGGAAGTAGCGGTAATCGTGCGCCTCTTCCTTCGACCGCATCGAGCGCGTCTCGCCCTTGTTGGGGTCGTAGAGCCGTGTCTCCTGGTCGATCTCGCCGCCATCTTCAAGGATCTCGATCTGGCGCCGCGCCTCGTACTCGATCGCCTGTCCAATGAAGTTGATCGAGTTCATGTTCTTGATCTCGCAGCGGGTGCCGAGCGGCCCGCCGGGACGACGCACCGAGACGTTGACGTCGGCGCGCAGGTTTCCCTTCTCCATGTCGCCGTCGCAGGTGCCGAGATAGCGCACGATCGAGCGCAGCTTGGTCACATAGGCCTTGGCCTGCTCGGCGTCGCGGATGTCCGGTTTTGAGACGATCTCCATCAAAGCGACGCCACAGCGGTTGAGATCGACAAAGGACAGCGACGGCGACTGGTCGTGCAGCAACTTGCCGGCATCCTGCTCCAGATGCAGCCGCTCGATGCCGACGTTGACGCTGCGGCCGCCGTCGAGCTCGACAAGCACCTCCCCCTCACCCACCACCGGCGACTTGTACTGGCTGATCTGATAGCCCTGCGGCAGGTCGGGATAGAAATAGTTTTTCCGATCGAACACCGAGCGAAGATTGATCTTCGCGTTCAGCCCGAGCCCGGTCCGGACAGCCTGTCTGACGCATTCCTCGTTGATGACCGGCAGCATGCCGGGCATCGCCGCGTCGACCAGCGACACGTGGGTGTTCGGCTCACCGCCGAATGCGGTGGACGCGCCCGAGAACAGTTTTGAGTTCGACGTCACCTGGGCGTGGATCTCCATGCCGATGACCATCTCCCAGTCGCCGGTGGCGCCCTTGAGAAGCTTGTGCGTGGCCGTGCTCATGTCGTGCTCCCGAGCAGGGCGGCAGCGATGCGCTCCCACTCCGTCTGTAATGAATCCTTCGCGGCCGGTTGGCCCGCCTGGCGATACCAGTAGCCGGCATTGCCGAGATCGCCTTCAACACGATGCAAATAGGCATGCACCCAGGCGGCGTCGCGGCTGTCCTCGTCCTGGACGATCTTGTGCGCCTTGTCCCAGTCGCCCTTCGCGGCCCACCAGAGCCCTGCGAGCGGCGCGCTGAGGTTCGGCGCAGGCGCGGCGCAGTCGAGGCTGGCGATATACGCCGCCATGTTCACCACCACCTCGTCGGCGTGAAGTGGCCGGCCGCTTGCTCGATCACCTCGCCGAGCGAGAACAGCGTCTCCTCGTCGAAGGGCCGGCCGATCAGTTGGAGGCCGAGCGGCAGGCCTTGCGCGTCCTTGCCGGCGGGCACGGCGATGCCCGGCAGGCCGGCCATGTTCACGGTCACCGTGAAGATGTCGTTGAGATACATCTCGACCGGATCGGCGCCGCCCTTCTCGCCAATGCCGAAGGCGGCGGACGGTGTCGCCGGCGTGAGGATCGCATCGACACCCTTGGCGAAGCAATCCTCGAAATCCTTCTTGATCAGCGTACGCACTTTTTGCGCGCGCAGGTAATAGGCGTCGTAGTAGCCGGCGGAGAGCACGTAGGTGCCGATCATGACGCGGCGCTTCACCTCGGCGCCAAAGCCTTCGGCGCGGGTGTTTTCATACGTCTCGATGATGTTGCGTCCCTGCTCGCGCAGGCCGTAGCGCACGCCGTCGTAGCGCGCGAGGTTGGACGAGGCTTCCGCCGGCGCCACGATGTAATAGGCCGGCAGTGCGTATTTGGTGTGCGGCAGCGACACCTCGACGAGCTCGGCGCCGGCCGCTTTCAGCCAGGCCGCGCCTGCTTCCCAAAGCTTTTCGATCTCGGCCGGCATACCGTCGAGCCGATATTCCCTGGGTATGCCGATCTTCATGCCCTTCACGGACCTGCCGATCGCGGCCTCATAGTCCGGCACGGCGATGTCGACGGACGTCGTGTCCTTCGGGTCGTGGCCGGCCATTGAACGCAGCAGCATCGCGCAATCGCGTACGCTGCGCGCGATCGGACCTGCCTGATCGAGCGAGGAGGCAAAGGCGACGATGCCCCAGCGCGAGCAGCGGCCATAGGTCGGCTTGATGCCGACGGTCGCGGTAAAGGCCGCTGGCTGGCGGATCGAGCCGCCGGTGTCGGTCGCCGTCGCGCCCATGCAGAGTAGCGCAGCAACGGCCGAGGCCGAGCCGCCGGACGAGCCGCCCGGCACCAGCGTCGTGTTGGAGCCCTCGCGCCGCCAGGGATTGCCGACAGGACCGAAGCAGGAGGTCTCGTTCGACGAGCCCATCGCGAACTCGTCATTGTTGAGCTTGCCGAGCATCACCGCACCATCGCGCCAGAGCTGCGAGGTGACGGTCGACTCGTAGGTCGGCACGAAATTGCCGAGGATCTTTGAGCAGGCCGTGGTGCGCACGCCCTTCGTCGCAAACAGGTCCTTGATACCGAGTGGAATGCCGGCGAGCGGACCGGCACTACCCTTGGCGATCTTGCCATCAGCTTCGCGCGCCATGGCGCGCGCCTGGTCGGGCGTCTCCAGGATGAAGGCGTTGAGCGCGCGTGCAGCTTCCATCGCGCTCAGATGCGCGTCGGTCAGCTCGAGCGACGTGAATGTCTTGTCGGCGAGACCCTTGCGGGCCTCGGCGAGCGTCAGCGATGTCAAATCGGTCATTTATTGATCGGGCTACAGAAGAACGGAGACAGGGTCTTGTCGTTGGCCGGGTCGTCTTTTTTGGCGGCGGCTTTCGCAGCCGCCTCGATCTCGTCGAGCACGGCATTGACGGCCACATTGGGATCGGCAGTCTTGCCCTGCCGCTCCATCGCGTCGAGATAGTTCATGTAGGCCTGATAGGCCTTCTCATCGTCGCATAGCAGGCACATCGGACTCGTGTCCTAATACTCTTTAGTTTGACGCGTTTTCTTCACGCGAACCGGCTTCCACTTCGCTCGAAAACGCCATGCTACTCGACGACCTTCGGCACCAGGAAGAAGTGACCTTCGGTCGCGGGCGCATTGGCAACGATATCGTCGGCGATCTCGCCGTCACTGATGACGTCCTCGCGCTTCTTCATCTCCATCGGGGTCACCGAGGTCATGGGCTCGACGCCCTCGATATTGACCTCCGAGAGCTGTTCGACGAAGGCAAGCATGGCGTTGAGCTCGCCCTGGAGATGCGGAACCTCATCGTCGGAAACCGCAATGCGCGCGAGATGCGCGATGCGGCGGACGGTAGCGGCGTCAACGGACATTATATAAGGCCTCGAACGGCAGAAATCCTGTCTGCCGTATAGCAGAGGCCGGTTTTGCGCCGCAACCGGCGCTGGGCGCATGATCCGGACCCGAAGGGCCGCGTTAGCGCAAAGTGCGCAGCGGTTTTCCGAAAGATCATGCGCAAACAATAACCTAAAGCGCGATGACGATCCTCCTGGATCTCATCGCGCCTAGCCGGCCAGCGCTTTCAGGCGGGCCTGCGCGGATTTGGCCAGGTCCCGGGTCAATCCGGCCGCAGGCATCTCGCGGCCCATGCCGATGGCCTGTCCCGCCCAGAGATTGGTGAAATCCACCCTCCCCTGCTTTTCGGCCGCCGCCTTCAACGGCCCCAGCGCGGTCGCGGCATGGGGAAAGGCCGGCGCGTCCGGCGAAATCGGGCCGGCTTCGCGCATCAGGCGGTTCTGTACACCGCGCGCGGGCCGGCCGGTCATCACATTGGTGATCACGGTGGAATCGTCCCCGGCCTCCGTGAGTGCCCTGCGACCGCCGGCGCTGACCTTGGATTCCGGGCAGCGCAAATAGGCACTGCCGATCTGCACCCCGGACGCGCCGAGCGCGAAGGCAGCGGCGATACCGCGTCCATCCGCGATACCGCCGCAGGCGATCACCGGCACCTTCACGGCATCGACGACCTGTGGCACCAGCGCGAAGGTGCCGGGCTGCTCCGAGATATTTTCAGTCAGGAACATGCCGCGATGGCCGCCCGCCTCTGCGCCTTGCGCGATCACGGCATCGACGCCGTGCTGCTCGAGCCAGACCGCTTCCTTCACGGTGGTGGCGGAGGAAATCACGATGCACCCGGCCGCCTTGACGCGCCTCAGCAGCGCCTTGTCCGGCAGGCCGAAATGGAAGCTGACGACTTCTGGCTTCAGCTCCTCGACGACCTCGCAGAACGCCGCATCGAATGGCGCGCGGTTGGCTGCATTGATGGGCGCCGCCGGATCGAGACCATGCTCCTTGTAGTAGCCCGCGAGGCGCTGCTTCCAGCGCGCTTCGGCCTCGGCCGTGAGCTCGACCGGCGTGTGGCAGAAGAAGTTCATGTTCACCGGCGTGGAGACGCGCTGGCGAATGAGATTGACCTGCTCGCGCGCTTTCTCCGCCGACAGCATGGCGCATGGCAGCGAGCCGAGCGCACCGCCCTGCGCCGCGGCGATCACGAGCTCCGCATCCATCACGCCGGCCATCGGCGCCAGCACGATCGGAAATTCGATCTTGAAGAGGTCGATCAGTCGACGGTCAGGCCACATGGTTGTTCTCTCTTGTTCAAGCAGCGGAAGCGACGGAGTTGCGCCGGCCGGTCAGCAACTGCTCCGCCTCAGCTGCGATCCGCTCGACGATGTCGGCTGCCGGCGGAATATCATGGATCAGGCCGACCGCCTCGCCTGCAATCACGGCGGCGACGTCGAAATTGCGGCTCGCCTTTGCGGCGGCATAATCAGCCGCAACCTTGGCGACATTCTGCATCAATTCGACCTCGCGCCCCATCCAGCGCCGGGCGTGATCGTTGATCAGGCATCGCCCGGTAAACGGCGCCGGCCAGACATTGTTGCGGGAGAGATCGAAAATGATGCCGCGCATGGTCGAGCCGCTCGTTGCATCACAGATGCGCCGTTTCGCCTCGTCAGCGCCGTCGGCCTCCTGGCTCGCATAAAAGCGCGTACCGAGCAGCACGCCGCTTGCGCCCAGCATCACCATGGCGGCGAGCCCGCGCCCGTCGGCGATGCCGCCGGCCGCGACCACCGGCACACGACCCGCCGCGAGATCGACGATTCCAGGCACGAGATCGACGGTGGTGCGGGATGCACCATGGCCGCCTGCCTCGGTGCCTTGCGCGATGAGAACGTCCGCGCCGGCATCGAGCGCCTGTCGCGCCATGGCCTCGTCCTGCACTTGGCAGATCAGCCGCGCACCGGTCGATTTGATCTTCGGCGCGAACGGCGCGGGATCGCCGAACGACAGCATGATCGCTGCGGGCCTTGCCGCGAGCGCGATATCGAGAAGGTCGGGGTGCCTGGCGAGGCTCCAGGTGATGAAGCCGATTCCGAACGGGACGCGCAGCGCTTTCAGCTTCGCCGTCTCCTGCTCCAGCCAAGCCCTCTCGCCATAGCCGCCGCCCAGAATACCAAAGCCGCCGGCGCGGCTCACCGCCGTCACCAGGCTGCTGCCAGCGATGATATCCATCGGAGCAAGGAGGATCGGGTGCTCGATGCCGAGCAGCGTGGTCAGCGGTGTGGTGATCGCCATGGCTCCTCCTGTGTGGACAGCGACACTAAGTGAGAATAACATTCTTGAAAATTGAATTCTTTCGAACGCTGCCATCTCGAAAACGAAACGAGGCCATGGAACTCAGCGATATCAGGACTTTCGCCGCGGTCGCCCGCGCCGGCGGCATCACCCGTGCCGCGGAAGAGCTCAATACGGTGCAGTCGAATGTCACCCAGCGGATCAAGGCGCTGGAGGCCGAGATCGGCACGCCCCTGTTCGAGCGGCACAGCCGCGGCATGACGCTGACCGGCGCGGGCAAACGGCTTTTGCCTTACGCGCAACGGATGGCGGCGCTCTCGCGCGAGGCCTTCCTTGCCGCGCGCGATGATGGCGAGCCCAAGGGACCGCTCGCGATCGGCTCGATGGAAACGACGGCGGCTGTTCGCCTGCCACCGCTGCTCGCCGATTTCCATCGCCGTTTCCCTGCCGTGCGGCTGAGCTTGCGCACCGCGACCACCGCCGATCTCGTCGCCGCCGTGCTCGATGGCGCGCTCGACGGCGCCTTCGTCGCTGGTCCCATCGAGCATGCCGAGCTCATCGCCGTCAGCGCCTTCCGCGAGGAGCTGGTGCTGGTCAGCGCGCGCCGTTGGGCATCACTCAAAGAGCTCCGCGCCGGCACGCCGGAGTCGGGCCCGACGGCGCTGGTGTTCCGCACCGGCTGCACCTATCGCCAGCGGCTCGAGCAGATCTTCGTCGAGTTCGGCTGGCCCTCGGCGGCGCGCTTCGAGCTCGGCACGCTCGACGGCATGATCGGTTGCGTCGCCGCCGACATGGGCGTGACATTGCTGCCCCGCGCTGTGGTCGAACGCAGCGCGATGATCGGCAACGTGGCGATCCACGAGCTGCCCCCGTCTTATGCAGGGGTCGAGACGCTGTTCATCCAGCGCCGCGCCGGCCACCAGTACAGCGCACTCCAAGGGTTCGTGTCCTGCCTGAACAGGGATGACGAGGTCATCGCGGCCTGAACGACCAACGCCGCAGCGCCACCATCGCCCAGATCGCCTCCACCACGCCGAACGGCCAGGCGCCTTGCAGGAAGCCGTAGGCCGAGCCGAGCGCGCAGGATGCGGCGAACAGCAGGACGAACCAGTGGCTGCGATCCTCCAGCGCATAACAGACCAGCATCGCGGTGACGGCGAACAGGCCGAATAAGGTCAGCGCATCCATTGTTCTCGGTTCACTCCGCAGCGCTTCGCATGGTATGCGCTAACGCCATGCCGGCACCTATCCTACCTCTCATCGACGCTGCAACCCACTGGCCCGCGCGCGGTGCGCTGATCGGGCTCGATCTCGGCACCAAGACGATCGGCGTTGCCGTCTCCGATCCCGACCGGCGGCTCGCGACCGGTGTCGAGACCATCCAGCGCAAGGCGTTCAAGCAGGATGCCGCAAAGCTCCTTGCCATCGCCACAGAGCGCAAGGCAGTCGGCTTCGTGCTCGGCCTGCCAATCAACATGGACGGCAGCGAGGGCCCGCGCGCGCAATCGACCCGCGCCTTCGCCCGCAATCTTGCCGGCCTCACGGCCTTGCCGATCGGCCTGTGGGACGAACGTCTCTCGACGTCGGCGGTCGAGCGCGAGCTGATCGGCATGGACGTCAGCCGCGCCAAGCGCGCCGAGGTGATCGACGAGCACGCCGCGATCTTCATCCTGCAAGGCGCGCTCGATCGCCTCGCCAATCTTCGCGCGGCACCCGGAACGGACTGACCCATGGCGGTGGTGATTGCTGCACTGCTGCCGGTCTTCATTCTCATCGTGCTCGGCGTAGTGCTGAAGCACAGCCTGATGCGGCTCGACACCCAATGGCACGGGCTGGAGCGGCTGACCTATTACGTGCTATTTCCGATGCTGCTGATCCAGACGCTGGTGAAGGCCGACCTCGACAAGGTACCGGTCGCAGGCGTCGGCGGCGCACTGCTCTTGTCCTCGCTTGCGATGTCACTGTTGTGCCTGGCGCTGCGCCCGGCCCTGGCGCGGCTCGACATCGATGGGCCCGCCTTCACCTCGATCTTCCAGGGCGCGACCCGCTGGCAGACCTATGTCGCGCTGTCGGTCTCGGCCAATCTGTTCGGCGATGTCGGCCTTGCGCTGGCCTCAGTCGCGATGGTCGCGATCATTCCGCTGGTCAACGTGTTCAGCGTCGCGGTCCTCGCGCACTACGCATCGCCGAACAAGCAGTCCGTCGGCGCCATCGTCATGACCGTGGCAAGCAACCCGCTGATCTGGGCCTGCGCGATCGGCCTCTTCGTCAACGTCCTGCACCTGCCGCTGCCAAGGATCTGGCACGAGGTGGCGGATGCGTTGAGCCGCTCTTCCCTCGCCATCGGCCTGCTCGTCACCGGCGCGGGCCTGCATCTGAACGGCCTGCTCCGCCCGAGCGTGGCCGCCGCCATCGGCGTCGCCTTCAAGCTCGTGCTGATGCCCGTGATCGCGCTTCTGCTCGCGCTGTGGTTCGGGCTGACCGGGACGAGCCTTGCGATCATCGCAGTCTGCGCGGCGGTGCCGACCTCGCCCAGCGCCTACGTGCTGGCCCGCCAGATGGGCGGCGATGCGCCGCTGCTCGCGCAGATCATCACGCTGCAAACGATTTTGGCGGCGATCACGATGCCGATCGCGATCGCGCTGGTGGCCTGAGCGCTAGACGTACGGACGCATTGCAAGACGACGATATTGGAAGTTGAGTGGGCTATCACTGTCAGCCAGGTTGAGGCACTTCTCCAACGGATATAGCCAAGAGCAAGTCCAGAGAGGAAAATATTGGTCTGCCCAATCCAGCTGTATTGGACGTGGCAGATCGCCACAAAGCAGACGTGAGCACAATGGTCCCGATCGCCCCTAGAAATGTCTCGGACCATCCGCGGAACATGAAGCCCCGAACGATCAACTCCTCCACAACCGGCGCGGCGATGCAACTCCCTACGAGCATGATCAGCAACCCGCCCGCACCGCCGACGCCGATGTACGCGCTCGTCGTTTGCTCCTGCGGACCAAGCACGAGGTAAGACAACACAGACTGCAGGCCGAATACGACGGCCACAATGCCCACGGCCCTCAACAATTGGCCCGGGCGCGGCCAGTTCAAAGCCAAATACTCCGAGAATTCTCTACCTGCCTTCCGGGTCGCAACCCAGAGTACGGTAACCGCAGCAGGGGATCCCAGGATGGTCGCGGCGCCCTGCCAATTCGGTTGGTACCACAACGCGTCAATTTTCTCGGCTGACGACCCATCCATGGGCTTCAGGATAAGAGTCAGCAACACTTGGGCCGACAATAAATAAGCGGCGCAAGCAATCAGCGCACCGAGCAACGTCTCCATGAAATCCCAGGTCCGAGGCTTCCGAACGGAGCCCGCAGCCGAGGGATTGGCATTTTCGAGATCGGACATTTGGGCTTTCCGCGACAACGTCGCAGCGAAGGTGGGCACAGGTTCTACCCAACATACTTGAGGACCAAACGGCCGGCAATGCAATGGCGCGGGCGGTCTGAGGAACGCCCCCAATACCTCGTCATTGCGAGCGAAGCGAAGCAATCCAGACCGTCGCCGCGGGGGGATTCTGGATTGCTTCGCTTCGCTCGCAATGACGGTTTCCGTGGCTGCAACTCAAGGCTACTGCTTGGCGCTCGTTCATTTCGCGCGAGGCTAGAGCCGCCCGCCTACCCCCCCAGCCACATCGTCAGCACCACCGCCGTCAGATTGTTCAGCGCGTGGAGCACGATCGTGAGCCACAGCGAGTTGGCGCGGTAGCGCATGTAGCCGAACCACAATCCGATCGAGAAGACCTCGGCAAGAAAATACATGTCGTACTGCAGATGCACGGCGGTCCAGACCAGCGACGACAGGATGATCGCGCCGGGCACGCGCAGAAAGCTTTCCGACCAGCCGCGGAAGAGGAAGCCCCGCGCGATCACCTCTTCGGAGATCGGCGCGGCAATGCTGAAGGAGAGCACGAGCATCGTCGCCGCGCCCTTGTCGCGGCCTGATTTCAAGAGATCTGTCATGAAGCCTGGCGTCGCCTCGCGGCCCAGCGCACGCGACATCGCCTCCCAGATCACCACGATCAGAACGAGACCGACGGCACCGAGCAGAATCTGCAACCAGGATGGCCAGCGCAGCGCAAGGTAGTCGGCGAAGGAAGCTCCCTTCAGGCGAATGGCCAGCCACACCGCGGCCAGCGTGGTCGGCAGGCCCGCGATCACCGACCACGCCAGCGCCTGCGGATCGCGGCCGACGGACTCGAGCGATGCCATGTCGATCGGGCCACCACGATGCGCGACGAGATAGACGATGGTGCCAATCTGGCCGACGAACATCGCGGCGAAGACGAACACGCCCCACAGCGCCGTGCCCCAGAATTTCCAGACGGGCGGCGGCGCCCCGGGCGTCACGATCAGCGGCGGGTGGTCGGGATTGAGAGTGTCCATCAAGAAGCTTTCGTTAGGCGCGGCAAACTATCGAGAGATCGTCATGCCCGGGCTTGTCCCGGGCATCCACGTCCTTCGTGCCGCACTGTGACACGTGGATGGCCGGGTCAAGCCCGGCCATGACGGGCAGTGAGAGCGTTCCCCGATCAAGGCAGCGCCCGTTCCAGCAGCGCTCGCTGGTCCCCACTCTCCAACTCCACGGCGCCATACATGCTGGCGTGATTGGTGGCGAGGCGTGTGGCGGCAAACAATTCGGCGTTGCGGGGTGATACGAGGTTGAGCGCCGCGGCCGCCGACAGCAGCGCCAGCTTCTCCACCGCAAGCCGCGCGACGCGCTCGCTATCGCCTCGGCGGAAGGCTTTGCCGATGAAGCTTATCGCCTCACCCGTTCCTGGCAGGCCCTTGGTCTCAGCGGCCAGGCTTTGCAGCACCGTCATCGCCGCATCGGGCTCGCGCGCCAGCGCACGCAGCACGTCGAGGCACATCACGTTGCCCGAGCCTTCCCAGATCGCGTTCACCGGCGACTCCCGGTAGTGGCGCGCCAGAATGCCGTCTTCGACATAGCCGTTGCCGCCGAGGCATTCCATTGCTTCGTAGAGGAACGCCGGCGCGCTCTTGCAGACCCAGTATTTGATCGCGGGCGTCAGCAGCCGCATGTAGGCGGCCTCGCCTGCATCGTGCGGCGTGCGGTCGAAGGCACGGCAGAGCCGCATCACCAGCGCGACCGTTGCCTCGACATGCAATGCCATGTCCGACAGCACCGCCTGCATCAGCGGCTGATCGGCGAGATGTTTCTGGAATACGCTGCGGTGACGCGCGTGATGCAGCGCATGGGCGAGCCCCGAACGCATCAGTCCACTAGAGGCGATCGCACAATCCTGCCGCGTTAGCTGCACCATCTGGATGATGGTGCGGATGCCCTTACCTTCGTCGCCGACGGCTTGCGCATAGGCGCCGACGAACTCGACCTCCGAGGACGCATTGGAGCGATTGCCGAGCTTGTCCTTCAACCGCTGAAACTGGATCGCGTTCACCGAACCATCCGGCGCAAAGCGCGGCATGAAGAAGCAGGTCAGCCCGCCCTCGGCCTGCGCCAGCACGAGGAAGGCATCGCACATCGGCGCCGACATGAACCATTTATGGCCGGTGATGCGATAGGCGTTCCCATCGCGCACCGCGCGCGTCATGTTGGCGCGTACGTCGGTGCCGCCCTGCTTCTCGGTCATGCCCATGCCGAGCGTCATGCCGCGCTTCTCCCACCACGGTGTGAAGGTGGGGTCGTAGCTTTTCGTCGAGAGCACCGGCATCACGCGCGCGAGCAACTCCGGCTGCATCGCCAGCGCCGCGACGGAGGCGCGTGTCATGGTGATCGGACAGAGATGTCCGGTCTCGACTTGCGATGCGATGTAGAATTTGGCTGCACGAATGACCTCGGCCGCATCGCCCGCGGGCTGTCCGTCCGCGGTCCAGGTGGAGTTATGCACGCCGGCATGCGCGCTGTGCGCCATCAGCTCGTGATAGGCGGGGTGAAACTCGACCTGGTCGCGGCGGTTGCCCTTGGCATCAAAGGTGCGGAGTTTTGGCGTGTTCTCGTTGGCGAGGCGCCCACGCTCGGCCATCGCCGCCGAGCCCCAATGCCGGCCGAACGCGGACAACTCCTGTTCGGCAGCGGTCCCGCCATTGGCCTTCACCGCCTCGACCAGCGGCCGGTCAGCGGCAAACAGGTCGATGTCCTCGAACGGCGGCGACTGATTGAAAACCTCGTGGGTCGCGAAGCTCGGCTGGGTCATCGAGTGTTCCCGATTGATCACGATATCGCAGTGGGGCAATCCCTCACCTCTCCCGGAGGGAGAGGTCGGAGTGCGCAGCACTCCGGGTGAGGGGATCAGGTCCCTCGATAGAGCTGTTCCCCTCACCCGCGCCTTCGGCGCGACCTCTCCCTGTGGGAGAGGTAATCCGACTCCTGGCTGCCCAAACGACCATCTGCACTCTACCTCGTCCGCGGCTGGATCGGGAAATCATAGGCCGCCCCGCCAGCCCCCGGCAGGGAAAAATGCCACCACTCCTTCGAATAGTTCACAAAGCCTTGCCGGGCCATCGCAGCGACCAGCCGCTTGCGCCAGGCCCGCTGATCGGCCGTGATCATTGGCGCTGCGGTATGGCCCTTCGCATCCGTGCAGTCATAGCCCGTGCCCATGTCAACGCTGCCTTCAGGCGGCCGAGCCTCGACCGGCGCCGTGCAGTCGCCATAGGCCTTCGCGGGATCGTATTTGGCGGAGTTGTCGGCCTTGAGATCGATGAGCGTGAGATCGAGCGCAGCACCGGTGGAATGCTGCGAGCGGCTCGCGATATAGCCGAGCCGGAACAGCTCGGTCTTGGGAATCTTGGGGTTGTAGCGCCGCTCGGCCGCCGGCTCGCGGCCGTTCTGCGCCCACGCCACCATATCGAGGGACGCACGCACCGGCCGATAGCAATCGAACATCTTCAGCGAGAGGTTTTGGCCGGCGAGCTCCTGCTGGATCGCTTTCAGCCGCAGCCCCACCTCCCGCTTCACCACGCATTCGCCGGCGCCATAGCCGCTCAGCGGATGGCCGGTGAAATTGTTCGAGGTCGCGTAGCGGATGTCCTGGACGATGCTGGGATCGATGTCGCGCAAGTACACGAAGCCGCCGGGGAGCGGTTGGGCGTGGGCTTCGCCAACGAGTGCTGCGACCAAGAGCGCTGACAAAATTGCTTTCAAGGGAAGCTCCCACATCGTCATGGCCGGGCTGGTCCCGGCCATCCACGATCTTCTATCGCATTTGACGCAAAAAGAACGTGGATGCCCGGGACAAGCCCGGGCATGACGGAGGAGACTGCAACAGCCCAAATTGGGGCACCAAACGTTTGCCAGATCAGATCAGGGGATAACTCACTTCCCTACCTTTGGCCCTTGCCCCCTCACCCATCCCCGCCTATAGCTCTGCTTTTAATGACCCCTGCATCGAAATCGACCTTCGTCCTCGGTCACCGGCATCTGCTGGGTATCGAGGGCCTTTCCGCTGCCGACATCACCGGCCTCCTCGACCTGTCCGAGGAATATGTCGAGGTGAACCGCCAGGTGGACAAGAAACGCGCCGTCCTGCGTGGACGGACGCAAGTGAACCTGTTCTTCGAGGCTTCCACCCGCACCCAATCCTCATTCGAGATCGCCGGCAAACGCATGGGTGCCGACGTCATGAACATGTCGGTCTCCTCCTCCTCCATGAAGAAGGGCGAGACGCTGATCGACACCGCAGTGACGCTCAATGCCATGCACCCGGATATCCTGGTGGTGCGGCATCACGCCTCCGGCGCGGTGGAACTTCTGGCCCGCAAGGTTGACGGTTCCGTGATCAATGCCGGCGACGGCGCGCATGAGCACCCGACGCAGGCGCTGCTGGACGCGCTGACGATCCGCCGCAACAAGGGCCGAATCGAGGGCCTCGTGATCGCGATCTGCGGCGACGTCCTGCATTCGCGCGTTGCCCGCTCCAACATCATCCTCCTCAACACCATGGGTGCCCGCGTCCGTGTCGTCGGACCCTCCACGCTCTTGCCGCCCGGCATCGAACGGATGGGCGTCGAAGTTGCGCGCGACATGCGCGAGGGCCTGGAAGGCGCCGACATCGTCATGATGCTGCGCCTCCAGCGCGAGCGCATGAACGGCTCCTTCGTGCCGTCCACCAGCGAATACTTCAACTATTTCGGGCTGGACCAGAAAAAGCTCGCCTACGCCAAGCCCGATGCGCTGGTGATGCATCCCGGTCCCATGAACCGCGGCGTCGAGATCGACACCGCGGTCGCCGACGGCGCGCAGTCCCTGATCCGCGAACAGGTGGAGATGGGCGTCGCCGTGCGCATGGCGGTGCTGGAAGCGCTCGCCCGTAACCTGCCGAACGCGTGATGCCAATGCTGACCGACCGCCGCCCGATCCTGCTCGCCAACGCCCGCGTCGTCGATCCCTCCAGGGACTTTGACGGCGTCGGCGACGTCCTGATCGCCGACGGCATCGTCCGCGAGACCCGCCGCGGCATCGGCGCGGCTGGCGTCCCCGAGGGCACCGACATCGTCAACTGCTCCGGCAAGATCGTCGCTCCCGGCCTGATCGACATGCGCGCCTTCGCCGGCGAGCCGGGCTACGGCCATCGCGAAACCTTTGCGAGCGCGAGCCAGGCGGCGGCGACCGGCGGCATCACCACCGTGATCTGCCAGCCGGACACCTTGCCGGTCATCGACAATTCGGCGACCGTCGACTTCGTGATGCGCCGGGCCCGCGACACCGCGATCGTCAACATCCAGCCGATGGCCGCCCTGACCAAGGGGATGCGTGGCGAGGAAATGACCGAGTTCGGTCTCCTGAAAGCCGCCGGCGCGGTCGCCTTCAGCGACGGCGACCGAAGCGTCACCAATGCGCAGGTGATGCGCCGCGCCCTCACCTATGCGCGCGATTTCGACGCGCTGATCGTGCACTACACCGAGGATCCCAACCTCGTCGGCGAAGGCGTCATGAACGAGGGCGAGTTCGCGACCCGCCTCGGCCTGATGGGCATCCCGAACGCGGCGGAAGCCGTGGTGCTGGAGCGCGACATGCGCCTCGTTGCGCTGACCGGCGGCCGCTATCACGCGGCCTCGCTCTCCTGCATCGACTCGCTCGATATTCTCAAGCGCGCCCGCGATGCCGGTCTTGCCGTCAGCGCCTCGGTCTCGATCAACCATCTCGCGCTGAACGAGAACGATATCGGGCCCTACCGGACGTTCCTGAAGCTATCGCCGCCGCTGCGCACCGAGGACGACCGCCGGGCCCTGGTTGCGGCCGTCGGCTCCGGCCTCGTCGACGTCATCATGTCCGACCACAATCCGCAGGACGTCGAAGGCAAGCGCCTGCCGTTTGCGGAAGCAGCTCCCGGCGCTGTGGGCCTCGAGACGATGCTGTCGGCGGGCCTGCGACTGGTACATAATGGCGAGATGGAACTGAACACGCTGATCCGGGCAATGTCGACGCGGCCGGCCGAGCTGCTCGGCCTGCCCGGCGGCACCTTGCGCGCCGGCGCGCCGGCCGACGTCATCGTGATCGACGCCGACACGCCCTGGGTGCTCGATCCGGCCGATCTCAAATCGCCCTGCAAGAACACGCCGTTCGACGAAGCCCGCTTCTCGGGACGGGTGGTGCGCACCATCGTCGGCGGGCGGACGGTGTTCGAGCATGTCTAAACTGCGCCGGCCAGGGAGACGCCGCGATGGGAATTGAAGCTGTCCTGCCAGTTGCATTCCTTGTCGGCTATTTCCTGGGCTCGATCCCGTTCGGGCTCGTCCTGACACGCCTTGCCGGCACGCAGGACCTGCGCACGGTCGGCTCGGGCAACATCGGCGCGACCAACGTGCTGCGCACCGGCCGCAAGGGACTGGCGGCAGCGACGCTACTCCTCGACGCACTCAAGGGCACGGTTGCGGTGGTGGTTGCGGGCTATCTCGCCGGGCCCGATGCAGCGATGCTGGCAGGGCTCGGCGCCTTTCTCGGCCATCTCTTCCCGGTCTGGATCAAGTTCAAGGGCGGCAAGGGCGTTGCGGTCTATATTGGCATCCTGCTTGGCCTGTTCTGGCCGGGCGCGCTGTTCTTCTGCCTGCTCTGGCTCGCCACTGCCTTCACCACGCGCTACTCCTCGCTCTCGGCGCTGGTCGCAGCCTTCGTGACGCCGATCTTCCTGTGGTGGTTCGGCCACCTCGCACTCGCCTCGCTGTTCGCGGTGCTGACGCTGCTTTTGTTCTACATGCATCGCGAGAACATCAAGCGATTGCAATCGGGCACCGAGAGCCGGATCGGCCAGAAATCATAATCCGGAAAAAATACGGATATCGCCGCACCTCCTCCGCAATATATGCCAATTCCTGTTCGCAACTTTCGGCTTGTTTCCCGGCCGGAGTGGTCAACGGGTCCGAGGCCTGTCATCCTGACGGCAGAAAATGGCGTTACGCGGTAGCTCAGAATGAGCGAGACGATTGTCGACATGCATGACGAGGGTAGCTTGCAGGGTGCTGCGCGCACGCGCGCAAGCATGCTGCTCTCCGCCGCGGACATCTGGTCCAGTGCGCCCTCTCCACCTCCTGTTGCTGAGATTGCGCCCGCATCACCGCTGTCGCCCGCTCCTGCTCCGGTCGCGCCAGCAGTTCCACTGATCGAACCTGTGACCGCCGTTGCAGCCGTCGCGCCGAGCGTGACACCCTCCGAGCACTGGCCGCCTCGAAGATTGTCGCTGGCACTCCAGGGCGGTGGCACCTTTGCGGCTTTCACCTGGGGCGTGCTGGAGCGCCTGCTGGAAGAGCCGGGAATCGAATTCGACACCATCAGCGGCGCCAGCGCGGGCGCCATCAACGCGCTGCTAGTCGCCGGCGGCCTCGCCGAGGGCGGCCGCGAGGGCGCGCGGGCGCGCCTCGAGCGGTTCTGGGTGCGGCTGATGCACGAGGCCTCGTTCCGCTCGCTGATGCTGGTCGGCGGCTTTTCGCCGGCGGGAAGCTCTGTGGCATTCGGGCCGACGCTGCGCTCCGGCCAGTTCGATCCGTTCGACCTCGATCCGCTGCGGCAGGCGCTGTCCCGCGACATCAATTTTGCGGCGCTGCGCGACAAGGCCTGCCCCAGGCTCCTGATCGCGGCGACACGGATCCGCGACGGGCACCAGCAGGTGTTTTCGAACGAGGCGATCACCGCCGACGTCGCGCTGGCTTCGACCTGCCCGCCGCTGGTGCATTGCGCGATCGAGGTCGACGGCGATGCCTATTGGGACGGCGGCTATGGCGGCAATCCGCCGCTGGTGCGGCTGGTACAGGAGTCGCGCGCGTCCGACGTGCTGGTCGTCCAGGTGACGCCCTCGCGCGACAGCTACGTGCCGATCACGCTCGCCGCGATCGACCGCCGGCTCGACCAGATCGCGGCCAACGCCGCGCTCAACGCCGAGGTCGCCGCGGTGGAATGGGCACGCACCGGCACCGCCCCCGCGCTGCGGCTATTCAGGATCGCGGCGGAAGACGAGATCGAGGGGCTGGCGCAGCGCTCGTCGACCGATCTCGGCCGCGGCTTCATCCGCCTGTTGCACCGGAGCGGCCGCACTGCTGCCGACCGCTGGCTGCGGCGGGAGACGCGTAGCGAGCCGTCCGTCCAGCGCACGCGCGCCGAGCCCGCGCTAGTTTGACGCCGCGAGCGCGTTCTCGAGGAAGCGCGCGGCGGCCAGCGCGCCCGCATCATTGCCAAAGCGCGCGATGAGCTGCACGCCGACCGGCAGGCCTTCCACCTTGAGAGCCGGCACGTTGACACAAGGATTGCCCATCAGCGTCCACAGCCGGTTGTAGCGGGGATCGCCGGTCGACGAGAGCCCCTTTGGCGCGGTGCCCGGGGCCGAATAGGTCAGGAGCACGTCGACCCCCTCAAAGACTTCGCCGAGCTCACGGCGGCCGCGGCGGCCGATTCGGCGCGCCTCGTCGTATTGGCGCGACGTGACCCCAACCGTTGCATCGAGGGTCGCGCGCAGCATCGGCGCGATCTCGTCGTGACGTTCGGAAAACTCCCAGGCGAGCGCACGATGCGCCTCAAAATCCTGGATCACGGGGTGAATGCGCCAAGCCTCCTGCACCATCTCGGGCAGGTCGATCTCTTCCACGCTCGCACCGGCGCGCGTCGCGGCCTTGATCGCCGCGCTGAGCCCCTGCTCAGCCGCCGGCTCGACAGGACCGGCGAACGCCTGCCTGACCACGCCGATGCGCGGCGACGTTGCCGCGACGATGTCGGAGAATTCGACCCGGCCGGTCATCCCGAACAATCCGCGCGCGATGTCGTCGACACCGGCACCGAACAGTCCGACCGTGTCGAGCGCCCAGGAAAAACATTTGACGCCCACCGTCGGCAGCAGACGGAACGACGGTTTGATCGCGGCAACCCCGCAATAGGCCGCGGGCCGGATCACCGAGCCGCCGGTCTGCGTGCCCACCGCCAGCGGGATCATGCCGGCAGCTACCGCAGCCGCCGAGCCAGCGGAAGATCCACCCGGCGTGTGGCCGGGATTGTGTGGATTGAGCGTGACGGTCGGATCGCGCGAGGCAAACGCCGTCGTTGTGGTCTTGCCGATGATGGTGGCGCCCGCGCGCTTGAGCATCATCACGACCGGCGCGTCGGCACGCGGCTGCCAACCCTTGTAGATCGCGGAGCCCATCTCGGTCGGGAAGTCCGCGGTGTCGATGATGTCCTTGATGCCGACCGCAACGCCGCGCAGGGGACCTGAGCCTTGCGCCTTCGCAGAGTTGGCGTGGCAGACGAAGGCCCGGACGTCGTTCTCCCGCCCCTCGATCGCCTCCAGCGACTGCGCGATAGCGGCGTCCGGCGAAAGCTCGCCCCTCTCGATGCGGAGCTGGAGATCGGCGAGTGAGATCATGGCCCAAATCCTTCTTGTTGGGAGCGTTTTTAGCATCGCGAGGAAGTCGCGCAAGCGCAGCGCCCTGTTGCCCACGCGCCCAGGTTGTTCCATGCTGTGCGCGCAAGGAGACACCGTGGACGCCATCACCACCACAACAGCCCTCACCGAGGCCGAGCGCATCGACCGCTTGCGCCTGATTCGCTCGGACAATGTCGGTCCGCGCACTTTCCGTTCGCTGCTCGATCATTTTGGCAGCGCGCGCGCCGCGTTGGAGCGGCTGCCGGACCTTGCGCGCCGCGGCGGCGCGGCGCGATCGGGACGCATCTGCTCCGCTGACGAAGCGAGAGCCGAGCTCGCGGCAAGCCGGAAGTTCGGCATGAGCTGGCTCGCGCCCGGCGAGGACGGTTATCCCTCGCGGCTTGCGACGATCGACGATGCGCCGCCACTGCTCGCGGTGCGCGGCGACGCCGCCAGCTTGATGCGGCCGATGATCGCGATCGTCGGCTCGCGCAATGCCTCGGGCGCCGGGCTCAAATTTGCAGGCCAGCTCGCGCGCGAGCTTGGCGAGGCCGGCTTCGTTATCATCTCGGGCCTTGCGCGCGGCGTCGACCAGGCCGCGCACCGCACGAGCATCGCCAGCGGCTCGGTCGCCGTGCTCGCCGGCGGCCATGACTGCATCTATCCGCCCGAGCATGTGGACCTGCTCGCCGCGATCCTCGACCAGAGCGGCGCTGCCATCTCCGAGATGCCGCTCGGCCACGAGCCGCGCGCACGCGACTTTCCCCGCCGCAACGCCTGATTTCGGGCGCCTCGCTTGGAGTCGTGGTGGTGGAGGCCGCACAGCGATCGGGCTCGCTGATCACCGCGCGCATGGCGGCCGAACAGGGCCGCGAGGTCTTTGCCGTGCCGGGCTCGCCGCTCGATCCGCGCGCCGCCGGCGCCAACGATCTCATCAAGCAGCGCGCAACGCTCGTCACGGAGGCTGCCGACATCATCAATGCGGTGCAGCCGATCATGGAAAGACCGATCATGCATCCGGCCGGTGAGCCCGACAGCGAACCCTTCGAAACCGATCCGCAAGGACATGATCGCGACCAGATTATCGGCCTGCTCGGCCCCGTGCCCATTTCGATCGACGATCTCGTGCGCATGTCCGGCGCCTCGCCAGCGATCGTCCGAACCGTGCTGCTGGAACTCGAGCTCGCCGGACGCCTGGAGCGCCACGGCGGTGGTCTGGTCGCCCTGCTCTAAAGCGCGATCGGAAAAAGATCGAAAACAACCCCATGCAAAGTAGAAAGCACGCCACAGGCGGGCGTCGCAGGCGCCCGAGGTGGACGGGGCTAAACCGCTCCAACCAAAAGCAATTCAGCCCAACAGCTCACATCAACCCTCATTCCGTTTGTCGAACCGCGCCCGCGCCGCCTCGATCTCGGTCTGGTGCGCCCGCGCCCACATCCCGAGCGCGACGACGGGCTGCGCGAGCCCGCGGCCCAGATCAGTCAGCTCGTAATCCACGCGTGGTGGAATGGTCGGGAAGATCGTGCGCGTGACGAGCCCGTCGCGCTCCAGCCCGCGCAGCGTCAGGGTCAGCATCCGCTGCGAGATGCCGGCGATCATGCGCTTCAGCTCATTGAAGCGCTTCGGCCCGTCGCCGAGCATCATGATCACGAACACGCTCCATTTGTCGCCAACCCGGGCAAGGATGGAAGCGACGCCGCGGCAGTCGGCATGGTCGGGATGCGGCACCGGCAAGGCAGGCAAATCGCTGTGTGTTGGTTTCAAAGATGTGCCCATGGCTCAAAAAAGTGCGTTCTTGCGGGGATTTCGGCAGTCACTCATGTAGTGCGGGTTACAAATCTATACCATGGGTGACCCAAATGAAACTCCTCCATATCGACTCCAGCGTGCTCGGCCCCCACTCCGTCAGCCGGCAGGTTTCGGCGGCCATCGTCGACCGGCTGCGCCAGGCCACGCCGTCCCTCGACGTCGTCTATCGTGATTTGACCCAGGTGCCGTTCGCGCACCTTTCCGGATCGCACCTTGCCGCCGCGCAAGGCGGCCCGGCGCCGGCCGAACTTGAGCCCGACCTCGCCGCCAGCAAGACCGCGCTGGATGAATTCCTCGCCGCCGAAATCGTCGTGATCGGCGCGCCCATGTACAATTTCACCATCCCGAGCCAGCTCAAGGCCTGGATCGACCGCATCATCGTGGCAGGAAAGACCTTCCAATACGGCGCCACCGGACCTGAAGGCCTTGCCGGCGGCAAGCGCGTCGTCGTGGCGATCTCCCGCGGCGGCTATTACGGCGCTGGCACGCCGCTCGCTGCCCTGGAGCACCTCGAAACCTATCTGCGCAGCGTGTTCGGCTTCATCGGGATCAGCCCGGAATTCATCATCGCGGATGGCATCCAGGTCGGGCCGGACCACCGCGAGAAGGCCATCGCAGGCGCGCTTGAGGCCGCGACCAGCCTGCGCGCGGCATAGGCTTCACGCCAACGCCATCTGTCGCCGCCACATGCGGGCGGCGGCGGTTGCATGAGCATTCCGCTCATGACGCTAAAACCACATCCCCTGAATGCCCAGGATGACGGCGACAAGCGAGATGAACAGTCCGATGCACGAGAACAAGGCGACCGCAACGAGCTGATGGCTGTCGGATTTCTTCGCGGGGATGGCGGAACGTTCGGTGTAAATACGCGGTGCTGAAATCGACGAAAGAATTCGAGCTGCTTTCGGCATAACGGGCTCCCTTAAATGGGTCTTATGACCCTGCCCATAGAAATGTCTGTGCAGCGCACGCAAAGGTTCAACGCCTTCACGGACAGTTTTGAAATATGTCCTGCAGACGAGGGAACCGGCCGGCGCAACCGCGTGAGGCCGGTTCAATTTTCACTTCATTCGATCAGCCGCGAAAGATTGGCGCGCCCGCAGGCGAGCCGGTCGCGCCGCCATCGACGAAGATCTCCGCGCTCTGGACGTGCGCGGAATCATCGGAGGCGAGAAACAGCACCGTCTTCGCAATGTGATCTGCTTCACCAATTCGGCCCAGCGGCGTGGTCTTGGCGATGCGGCCTTCCAGCGCGGCAAAGGCCTCGTTGGTCGGTGCGGTGCCCTTCCAGATCGGCGTGCGGGCCGCGCCCGGCGCCACTACGTTGACGCGGATATTGCGCGGCGAGAGTTCGGACGCCATCACCCTCGCCATCGCGCGCACGCCGGCCTTGCTCGCGGCGTAGGCGGAATAGCCGGGATTGCCGAGCACCGAGATCACCGAGCCATTGAGAATGATGGAGGCGCCGTCATTGAGATGCGGCAGCGCCGCCTGCACGGTGAAGAACACCGACGTGATGTTGGTGCGGATCACCTGCTCGAAGGCGGACAGCGTAGTGCCGCCGAGCGGGGTATTGCCGGGGATGCCGGCATTGGCAAAGACGATGTCGAGCTTGCCGAATTTTTCGACCGCGCGCGCGATCGCCTTCTCGGTCGCGGCGACGTCGTTGATGTCGGCTTCCACCGCAAGACCGCTCGCCCCGAGTTCCTTCGCCGCAGCCTCCAGCGTCTCCTTGTTGCGCCCCGTGATGGTGACCCTGGCGCCCTCGGCCACGAACAGCTTTGCCGTCGCAAGCCCGATGCCGCTGTTGCCGCCGGTGATGAATGCCGTCTTGCCCTTCAGTCTCACGCTCGCCTCCGATGGTTGCATAATGAAACCTGATTGCCATTTAGGGCATCCGGTTTTATAATGCAACCACACAAGCGCGTGATCGGCGCGATGGCGGACAAGCAGACGGAAACGGCACGATGGTGAAACGAACGAGCTTTGAAGGAGACTCCTGCCCGATCGCGCGATCGCTGGAAGCGATCGGCGACTGGTGGTCGCTCCTCATCATCCGCGAGGCGCTGTTCGGCGTGCGTCGCTTCGGCGAGTTCCAGAGCAAGCTCGGCATGGCCAAGAACATCCTCGCCACGCGGCTGCGCGCGCTCGTCGACCACGGGATCCTGAAGATCGCGCCCGCCTCCGACGGCAGCGCCTATTCTGAATATGTGCTGACGCCGAAGGGCCGCGGCGTTTTCCCCGTGCTGGTCGCGCTCCGGCAATGGAGCGAGGAGTTCGACGACCGCCCCGAGGAGATCGCGACCATCCTGGTCGATCGTGACAAGGGCCGCCCGGTACGAAGGCTCGAGCTGCGCGCGGAGGATGGACGGGTGCTGAGTGCGGCCGACACGACGCTGAAGGCGCGATCGCGGCGGAGCCGGAACGCGGGTTAGCGGATGTTGGCTTATCCCGGCGGAGCGGAAACGCTCCGCTTGTCGGTGATTGACCCTGACGGGACACCTATCTCCACAGCGTTAGGTCGTATGCCGCGACGGGCCATTTCCATCCGATCCGAATCGAATGAGCCTTTCGGTTTGCAATCCGACATGATGGATGAATATCCCTTCCTCTTGCCGATCGGCGCCGAGGGTTTCCCATCCAAATCAATAAACCAGTAATACGAGCGGCAGTTCGTGTCAGAAGATGCAGCCGCAGCGCAGACCCTTGGCAACCGAGATTCGCAGTAGGTTACATCCTGATAGAAATGCATCGGCACGCCCTCGCATTCGACGCTCCAGGTCCAAATGCTCACTCTCGTGATTGAACAGGCATCCCTGTGAAGCGCGTAGGCGATCTCGAGTCCCGGTATTTCCAATGCTTTGAGGGAAAGTTGCATGGCCTCCTCGGTTGAGGGAGCATTGACCAGCCTAAAGGCGGTCCAGATGGCGTAGGCTCCCACGCCAACAAGCGCTGTGATGCCAAGCAGTTTCATTTGCAGCTCATCGGCAGAGTCGTCAAAGCGACGAAGTAATATCGTGTCTCGCAAGAAGTGGCATTGTTGCTTTCAATCAACGTCGCTCACAACCTAGACGCTACTCACGCAAAAGACACGAGAGGCAAATGCTCACGATTAATAGATAGTTGCTCGCGCAGTCCCGCCCCAAAGCATGCATTTGTCCCTGGGGTTTTATGCTACTCTTGGACGGCCGGAAGATGGTGCCATCTTCGCTGACATGTGAAGTCCAACCTCGTCGACGACTTGGGTGGGAAAATGCATCACGTTCAAGAGAGGCTGCTCGAAAGCAAGATGACCGAGGTCGAGCAGGCCCGGTCCTGGAGCCCGCGCGTCATCTCCAAATTCGAAAGCTTGATCCGGGGTGGCGACGACCTCTCGCTTTATCGCATCAATCCGCTTTCCTTTGCGCGCGACCGCGCCATCAGCGAAGCAGAGAGCATCGACCTGTTTCTCCATGCCGCGCGGAGCGGTCTGTTCGACATGAGCTGGGATGTCGTCTGCCCCCAGTCCGGCATGGTGCTCGACAGTTTCGGCGCCTTGCGAACCCTGAAAACCCACTATGTCTGCGGCCTGTGCGATGTCTCTGGCGACACGGACCTCGATGACTTCATCGAAGTGACTTTCACGGTTTCCCCGCAGCTTCGAAGGCTTCCCTTCCACGATCTGGCGTCGCTTTCGGTCGAGGATTTCCACTGGAAGGCCCGCTTTCTCACCGACGGGCGCTTGCCGGGTCAGCCGATCCGCTTTCTTGACGTCCTGCGCGGTCTCGTTCGCGGCTTGTCGTTCTTGCCTCCGGGCTCCACAACGTCGCTCATGGTCGAGCTCGGCCCCGGCGCGCTTGCAGGCGTCAATGTGCAGACCCAGGCCAGCTTCGCAGTGAATGTGGTGGGCGAGCCCGCATCGGCTCCGACGCGCTTGCCAATCAAGTATGATGGACGCCGTTTTTCTCCGCTCGCATCCGCCGTGCCGCCCGGGCCGGTGGTGGTTGAGGTGGAAAATAGCTCTGCGACACGCGGCTCCTTGCTTCTGATCAACTGGCCGCCCGAGATCCTGGCGCAGACGGTCAAGCCCGCGCTCGACTTCGATCCCTATCTGTCAGGCGGCATGCTGCTCGCCCGACAGACTTTCCGACGACTGTTCCGGTCGGAGCGTGTCGATGAGAAGGAAGGCCTCGGCATCAGGCAGGTGACCCTGCTGTTCACGGACCTGAAGGGATCGACGGCCATGTACGAGCGGCTTGGCGACCTCAACGCCTATGCGCTGGTACGCGAGCACTTTGCCCTGCTGGGCTCAACCGTTCAGCAGCACTCGGGCGCGATCGTCAAAACGATCGGCGACGCCGTGATGGCCGTGTTCTCGCGCCCGGCCGATGCCGTCTCGGCCGCGCTGCACATTCTGGCTGATATCGAGCGCTACAATGCCGAGCATGGCGATCCCAGCATCATCCTGAAGATCGGAGCCCATTGCGGTCCCTCGATCGCGGTCACGTTGAACGAGAACCTCGACTATTTCGGACAGACCGTGAATGTGGCGGCGCGTGTCCAAGCGCTGGCCGGCGCCGGGGAAATTTGCCTTTCGGAAGCGCTCTATGCGGCACCCGGGGTAAGTCAACTTCTCGCCGGTCGCAACGTCGTCGCGTTCGACGCACCGCTTCGGGGTGTCGAGGGAGCAGCGTGCGTCTATCGCGTGACGGACATGTAGACCGCAGCCGCAGCAAATGACGACGTGGAAGCAGTGGCGCGCCGCTCATGCAGCCGCTGTAGGGTGGGCAAAGCGAAGCGTGCCGACCAATTCCGTCGACGCAAGGGAGGCAGAAGGGTGGGCACACTTTCGCCTTCGCTCTTCGATAAGGCGAAAGCTTTGCCCACCCTACGGCAGTCCTGCTTTCATGACATCGGAGAACGTGGCCCGCTCCGAGCTTCACGACAGCTTGCGCTTGCTGCGGAGGCGGATGTGCTCGTCGGCCTCTAACTGGGTCATGCCGAGGAGATAATGCAGCACGTCGAGCCTGTGGCGCTCGGCGATCTGGCGCAACTGAGCCACCTGCTCGGCGATGAACGCGACAGCTTCGTCCGCCCCGCCCTCGCCCGGTTCCTCGCTCCGCGAACGCTTTCCTCCGGCCGACGCGGTCGGCGGCCGCTTCCTTGCTGGTTTCGTCACCAGACCCCATCCGAATCCTTGCCCACCTTCGACTCTACGCCGCCCACCCCACAACTCAAAGGCGGTATTATACAACTTTCGCGATATGAAACTTTGCTCATTTTCGGCCCGTTCAACACCGCTCGATTTGACAGGGACGGCCTCACCACCCATGTTCGGGACGAAACGGCCGACCCGAGTCCCTTCGAATTTGGCCTAGATTTCTCCCGTAAGTTACTGGAACTACATGAATATCGTCATTGTCGAGTCGCCGGCGAAGGCCAAGACGATCAACAAGTATCTGGGCTCGTCCTACGAGGTTCTGGCCTCGTTCGGCCATGTCCGGGACTTGCCGGCGAAGAACGGTTCGGTCGATCCGGACGAAAATTTCAAGATGATCTGGGAGGTCGACCCCAAGGCTGCCGGCCGGCTCAATGACATTGCCAAGTCCCTGAAGGGCGCCGACCGCCTGATTCTGGCCACCGACCCCGATCGCGAGGGCGAGGCGATCTCCTGGCACGTGCTTGAGGTGCTGAAAGAGAAGCGCGCGCTGAAGGACCAGAAGATCGAGCGCGTGGTGTTCAACGCCATCACCAAGCAGGCGGTCTCGGAAGCGATGAAGCATCCACGCCAGATCGACGGTGCGCTGGTCGACGCCTACATGGCGCGCCGCGCGCTGGATTATCTGGTCGGTTTCACCCTCTCCCCCGTGCTGTGGCGAAAGCTGCCGGGCGCCCGCTCGGCCGGCCGCGTGCAGTCGGTGGCGCTGCGCCTCGTCTGCGACCGCGAGCTCGAGATCGAGAAATTCGTCGCCCGTGAATACTGGTCGCTGATCGCAACCCTGTTGACGCCGCGCGGCGACGCCTTCGAGGCTCGTCTCGTCGGCGCCGACGGCAAGAAGATCCAGCGGCTCGACATCGGCACCGGCGCGGAAGCGGAAGACTTCAAGAAGGCGCTGGAACTGGCTACCTACGCGGTGACCGCGGTCGATGCCAAGCCCGCCCGGCGCAATCCGCAGGCGCCCTTCACGACCTCGACACTCCAGCAGGAAGCCAGCCGCAAATACGGCTTTGCACCCGCGCATACGATGCGGATCGCACAGCGGCTCTATGAGGGCATCGACATCGGCGGCGAGACCACTGGACTTATTACTTATATGCGTACCGACGGCGTGCAGATCGCGGGTGAAGCAATCACCCAGGCGCGCAAGGTGATCGGCGAGGACTACGGCAACGCCTACGTGCCGGACAGCCCGCGCCAGTACCAGACCAAGGCCAAGAACGCGCAGGAAGCGCACGAAGCGATCCGCCCGACCGACCTCTCCCGCCGTCCCGCCAGCATGGCCCGCAAGCTCGACGCCGACCAGGCCAAGCTCTACGAGCTGATCTGGAAGCGCACCATCGCGAGCCAGATGGAAGCGGCTGAGCTGGAGCGCACCACCGTCGACATCACGGCAAAGGCAGGCGCCCGCACGCTGGAGCTGCGCGCCACCGGGCAGGTCATCAAGTTCGACGGCTTCCTGGCGCTCTACCAGGAGGGCCGCGACGACGAGGAGGACGAGGACTCTCGCCGCCTGCCCGCGATGAGCGAGGGCGAGGCCGTCAAGCGCCAGTCGCTGTCCGTCACCCAGCATTTCACCGAGCCGCCGCCGCGCTTCTCGGAAGCCTCGCTCGTCAAGCGCATGGAAGAGCTCGGCATCGGCCGGCCCTCGACCTATGCCTCGATCCTCCAGGTCCTGAAGGACCGCGGCTACGTCAAGCTCGAGAAGAAGCGCCTGCATGGCGAGGACAAGGGCCGCGTCGTGGTCGCGTTCCTGGAGAGCTTCTTCAGCCGCTACGTCGAATACGACTTCACCGCGGGTCTGGAGGAGCAGCTCGACCGCATCTCCAACAACGAGATCTCCTGGCAGCAGGTGCTGAAGGACTTTTGGCGCGACTTCATCGGCGCCGTCGACGAGATCAAGGATCTGCGCGTCGCGCAGGTGCTCGACGTGCTCGACGAGATGCTGGGGCCGCACATCTATCCGCCCCGCGCCGATGGCGGCGACGTCAGGCAGTGCCCGAGCTGCGGCAGCGGCAGGCTCAACCTGAAAGCCGGCAAGTTCGGCGCCTTCGTCGGCTGCTCGAACTATCCGGAATGCCGTTACACGCGCCAGCTCGCCGCGGACGGCGAGACCACCGCTGACCGTTCGCTCGGTCAGGATCCCGACACCGGTTTCGACGTCTGGGTGAAGGCCGGCCGTTTCGGGCCGTATATCCAGCTCGGCGAGCAGAAGGACTATGAGGAAGGCGAGAAGCCGAAGCGCGCCGGCATCCCGAAGGGCACCTCGCCCGGCGATGTCGACCTCGAGCTTGCGCTAAAGCTGTTGTCGCTGCCGCGCGAAATCGGCAAGCATCCGGAGACCGGTCAGCCGATCACCGCCGGTCTCGGCCGCTTTGGGCCATTCGTGAAGCACGAGAAGACGTACGCCAGCCTGGAAGCCGGCGACGAGGTGTTCGACATCGGCCTCAACCGCGCGGTGACGCTGATCGCGGAGAAGGTCGCGAAGGGCCCGAGCCGCCGCTTCGGCGCCGACCCCGGCAGGGCGATCGGCGACCACCCGACGCTCGGCACCGTCACCGTGAAGAGCGGCCGCTACGGCGCCTATGTCACGGCAGGTGGCGTCAACGCGACGATCCCTGCCGAGTTCGAAAAGGACGCGATCACCCTGCCCCAGGCTATCGCGCTGATCGACGAGCGCGCGGCCAAAGGTGGCGGCAAGACCAAAGCAAAGAAGGCGAAGGCGACCAAGACCACGGCAAAGACTGCCGAGGGCGAGGATCCGCCCAAGCCAGCAAAGAAACCGGCCGCGAAAAAAGCCGCGGCCAAAACGAAATCTGAATCAACCAGCAAGGCACGCGCAGCCGTGTCGTCGACGGCCAAGACGTCGCCGACCAAGGGATCTGCCGCGGCCAAGGCACCGGCCAAGAAGAGTGCCGGCAAGAATTAGAGGTTAAGTGAAACGTAAGAATGACCATGGCTTTCCCGACCGGAACGCCATCGTCGCCTTCATCAAGGCAAATCATGGAAACGTCGGAACCCGCGAGATCGCGCGCGAGTTCGGCCTGAAGAACGCCGACCGCATCGAGCTCAAGCGCATGCTGCGCGAGCTCGCCGATGACGGAATCATCAAGAAGAAGCGCCACAAGGTTTCGGAGCCGGACAGCCTGCCGCCAACGCTCCTCGCCGACATCACCGGCCGCGACGCCGATGGCGAGTTGATCGCCTCCCCCGCCGAATGGGACGAGGTCGAGAGCGGCGAACCGCCGAAAATCCTCATCGAGATGCCCCGCCGGCCGAAGCCGGGCACGGCGGCCGGCGTCGGCGACCGCGCCCTGCTTCGCATCGAGCGCTCCGACGAGACCGAAGGCCCCGCCTGGCGCGGCCGCATCATCAAGGTCATCGACAAGGCCAAGAGCCGCATCCTCGGCGTCTTCCGCAGCCTGCCCGAGGGCGGCGGACGGCTCGTACCGGTCGACAAGAAATTTGCCGACCGTGAACTCAACATTGCGAAGACCGAGACGCAAGGCGCAGAGGATGGCGACCTCGTCAGCGTCGACATCGTGCGCTCGCGCGGCTTTGGCCTGGCCTCGGGTCGGGTGAAAGAAAAGCTCGGCTCGGTCAAGTCGGAGAAGGCGATCAGCCTGATCGCGATCTACGCCCACGACATCCCCCTGCAATTCTCCCCAGGCGCGATGCGCGATGCGGAAGCTGCGGAGCCGGCGAACCTGAAAGGGCGCGAGGACTGGCGCGACGTCCCGCTCGTCACCATCGATCCGCCCGATGCCAAGGATCATGACGACGCGGTGCATGCGCAAGCAGACGAGGATCCCAACAACAGGGGCGGCTTCATCGTCAATGTCGCGATTGCGGATGTGAGCTTCTACGTCCGCCCTGGCACTGCGCTCGACCGTGATGCGATCGACCGCGGCAACTCCGTCTATTTCCCCGACCGCGTCGTGGCGATGCTGCCGGAGCGGATCTCCAACAATCTGTGCTCGCTGGTGCCGGGCGAGCCGCGCGGCGCACTTGTCGTGCGGATGGTGATCGGCCCCGACGGCCGCAAGCGCTCGCACTCGTTCCATCGCATCCTGATGCGCTCGGCCGCCAAGCTGCACTATGCGCAGGCGCAGGCCGCGATCGACGGCCGGCCGGATGACACCACCGGCCCCCTGCTCGATCCGATCCTCAAGCCGCTCTATGCCGCCTACGCCTGCGTCAAGCGCGCCCGCGACGAGCGCGATCCGCTCAATCTCGATCTGCCCGAGCGCAAGATCCTGCTGAAGAGCGACGGCACGGTCGATCGCGTCGTCGTACCCGAAAGGCTGGACGCGCATCGCCTGATCGAGGAGTTCATGATCCTCGCCAACGTCGCGGCGGCCGAGATGCTGGAGAAGAAGTCGCTGCCGCTGATCTATCGCGTGCACGACGAGCCGACGCTGGAAAAGGTCCACGCGCTTCAGGAGTTTCTGGAGACGCTCGACGTTCCCTTTGCCAAGAGCGGCCCGCTGCGCCCGACCCTGTTCAACCGCGTGCTGGCTCAGCTCGAGGGGCACGACTACTACCCGCTGGTGAGCGAGGTGGTGCTGCGCGCACAGGCGCAAGCCGAGTACTCCGCCGAGAATTATGGCCATTTCGGTCTCAATCTGCGCCGCTACGCGCATTTCACCTCGCCGATCCGCCGCTACGCCGATCTCGTCGTGCATCGCGCGCTGGTTCGCGCGCTGGGCCTTGGCGAAGGCGCGCTGCCCGACAGCGAGACACCGGAAACCCTAAGCGAAGTCGCCGCGCATATTTCAGTCACCGAGCGGCGCGCGATGAAGGCCGAGCGCGAGACCGTCGACCGGCTCATTGCGCATCATCTCGCCGATCGCATCGGCGCGACCTTCCAGGGCCGCGTGTCCGGGGTCACGCGTGCCGGCCTGTTCGTCAAGCTCGACGACACCGGCGCCGACGGGCTGATCCCGATCCGATCCCTCGGCACGGAATATTTCAACTATGACGAGAGCCGCCATGCCCTCGTCGGCTCGCGCAGCGGTGCCATGCATCAGCTGGGTGATGTCGTCGACGTCCGTCTGGTAGAAGCTGCTCCCATTGCCGGCGCGCTGCGCTTCGAGCTGTTGTCGGCGGGCGAGAGCGCGCCGCGTGGCCGCAGGGATTTTCGTCCGCAGCGCAAAGCGGCGAAGGCGCGACCCGGACGCAGTCCCGAGACGAGGCGCAAGCCGGAGAAGCAGAAGAAGTCCGGCAAGGGCAAGAAGGGCAAGGGCGCGAAAGGCAAGGGAAAGAACAAGGCATGGAAGCGATGAGCACCACGCCAAAGATCTGGACGCGCGAGACCGGCCTCGTCGAGAAGCGCGACGTCTGGGGTGCGATGAAGCGCGGCTTTCGCGGCCGCTGCCCGCGTTGCGGCCAGGGCAAGCTGTTCCGCGCGTTCCTCAAAACCGCGGACAACTGCTCATCCTGCGGGCTCGACTTCACGCCGCATCGCGCCGACGATCTGCCGGCCTATCTCGTGATCGTCATCGTCGGCCACATCGTGGTGCCGAGCATCCTCTGGATCGAGACCAACTACACCACGCCAGCCTGGATCAGCTTTGCGGCCTATCTCCCCTTCACCTTCATCGCCTCGCTCGCGCTCTTGCAGCCGGTGAAGGGCGCCGTGGTCGGCCTGCAATGGGCCCTGCGCATGCACGGCTTTGACGACAATCCGCCGGATGGTATTCCGCCGGTGTAACAAGAATGAAGAAAACCGTTCGGGTGAGGAAATGACTGAAGCGGCGCAGGCGGAAAAAGAAAGGGTTCACGACGAGAAGGAGCCCGATCACCATCCTTATTTTCGGCCGAAGGATGCCGCCACCCTGATCCTCGTTGATCGCAGCGGCTCCATTCCAAAAGTGCTGGTCGGCAAGCGCCACGACAAGGTGGTGTTCATGCCCGGCAAGTTCGTCTTCCCCGGCGGCCGCGTCGACAAGGCCGACTATCGCGTGCCCTGCGCGGCGCCGATCACGCCGGAGCTTCAGGCCAATCTGTTCAAGGGCAGCCCGAGGACGGAGGCCTCGCGTGCAAAATCGCTTGCGATCGCCGCGATCCGCGAGGCCTGCGAGGAAACCGGTCTCTGCCTCGGGCGTCAGCACGACGGCAACGCGCCGAAGCTTGACGGCCCCTGGCAACCGTTTGCCGATGCGGGCCTCCTGCCCGATCCCTCCGGCCTGTTCCTGATCGCGCGCGCAATTACGCCCCCCGGCCGCGTCAAGCGCTTCGACACGCGCTTCTTCACCGCGGATGCCTCTGCCATCACCCATCGTGTCGAGGGCGTGGTGCATGCCGATGCCGAGCTGGTCGAGCTGGTCTGGGTCGAGCTCGGCTCACAGCCGCTCGCCGACCTGCATCCGATGACGCGGAACGTGCTCAATGAGCTGGACAAGCGGCTCGCCACCGGCCCGCTCCGCCATGACGCACCGGTGCCGTTCTTCCATTTCTACGGCGGCAAGATGCAGAAGGATATTTTGAGCTGACCTGAGACGGATCACTCGTCCGCGTCAGGCTCCGTGCCGACATAGTCGCGTGCCGGAAGCTTGAGCTTGCGACCGAGCTCGTTCGCAAGTTCGGTCGCGTCTTCGCGCCTGGTGAAGCTCGACAGCGTGATCGGCGTGGTGCCCTTGTTGCCGCAGAGGTTGACGTCGTACACCGTCAGCTCCGCATCGCAGTCATCGGTGATGCTGATGAGGTGGTAGTCCGACAGATTGCGCGAGCTGCGGATATTCAGCGGGCCAAACTGCCTGGTGATGACGACCTGGCGCAGCGTCTCATTCAGAACGATGAAATAGCGGAATGTCAGCAGGATCAGACCGGGAATGCCGACCGCAAGGCCAAGACCCGTGAAGACCAGCACAGGCACCCAGTCATCGGCCAATCGACCGAATCCGGACAGGTCCTGTCGCAACCCGAGGGCGACGTTCCAAAGCAGGTAGGCGCTCGCCGCAAGCAGCGGCAGCGACAGCAGCCGGCCGATCCAGGGCATCGGCCGATCGATGCGAATTGTACCGTCCACCGCCATTGCGCTGGCCATTGCCTGTCTCCTCACGGGCCGAAGTCATCGCTTGGTCGGACCAGGACGCCGATCGGTTCGAGGGAGAAGCTCCCTCCTCCCGTCATTTCGGGGCGCGCCACTTGGCGCCAGCCCGGAATGACGAATGTGCTGAGGGGCGAGAGAAAAACAAAAAATTGTTCTGCGCGTGGCCGATGGCACAAGCGGGCGCCGCACCTATGTCATCTCGAACGACATCCAGCATGGACACGGGGCGATGGCACAACGGCAACTCAAGCTCGGGGCGTTCATGCGCCCGGTCTCAATCCACACCGGCGCCTGGCGCTATCCGGGCGCCTGGCCCGACGCCAATTTCAATTTCGGCCACATCAAGACGCTGATCAGGAAACTCGAGGCCGGCAAGTTCGATGCGTTCTTCATGGCCGATCACCTCGCCGTGCTCAACATGCCGATCAACGCCTTGAAGCGCAGTCACACCGTGACCTCGTTCGAGCCGTTCACGCTTCTGTCAGCGCTCTCCGCCGTGACCGAGCGCATCGGCCTGATCGCGACGGGCTCAACCACGTTCGACGAGCCCTATCACGTCGCGCGGCGTTTTGCTTCGCTCGACCATCTCAGCGGCGGTCGCGCCGGCTGGAATATCGTCACCACCTCGAATCCCGACGCGGCGCTGAATTTCGGTCTCGACGATCACATGGAGCACGCCGAGCGCTACAAGCGCGCGAGAGAATTCTATGATGTCGTCACCGGCCTCTGGGATTCCTTCGCAGACGATGCCTTCGTGCGCGACGTCGAAAGCGGCCTGTTCTTCGATCCCTTGAAGATGCATGTGCTCGACCACCAGGGCAAATATCTGAAGGTGCGCGGTCCCCTCAACATCGCCCGTCCCGTCCAGGGCTGGCCGCTCATCGTGCAGGCCGGTGCGTCCGAGGACGGCAAGCAGCTCGCCGCCGAGACCGCGGAGGCTGTGTTCACCGGCGGCGGGAGCCTTGCCGACGGGCAGAAGCTCTATGCCGACATCAAGGGCCGGATGGAGAAGGTCGGCCGCGATCCCGAGCATCTCAAAATCCTGCCCGGGGCTTTCGTCGTGGTCGGTGACAGCGTCGATGAGGCCAAGGAGAAGCGTGCGCTGCTTGACAGCCGCGTGCACTACGACAGCGCCATCGCCTCGCTCTCGGTCATCCTCGGCACGGACGCGAGCGGCTTCGACCCCGATGGACCGCTGCCGCCGATCCCGGAGACCAACGCCAGCAAGAGCGGCCGGCAGCGGATGGTCGACCTTGCGGCGCGCGAAAAGCTGACCGTACGCCAGCTCGCCCAGCGCGTCGGCGGCTATGGCGGGCTCTCCTTCGTCGGCACGGCCAAGACCATCGCCGACCAGATGGAGGAGTGGCTGGTCGGGCGCGGGTCCGACGGCTTCAACATCATGTTCCCGTTCCTGCCCGCCGGCCTCGACGATTTCGTCGACAAGGTCGTCCCGGAACTGCAACGGCGCGGGATTTTCCGGAAAGAGTACGAAGGGACCACTTTGAGGGAGAATCTGGGCCTGCCGCGGCCGAAAAACCGGTTCTTCGAGGGTTAATCGGGCCGATTTGGGCGAGTTTCTGGCCGCAAAACCTTGACTTTGGGCGGTTTGTGGCTAGGTTGCCGGCCAACGCGGGCCGTTTGGCCGGCTCCAGATTCCCTTCAATTTTGAGGTCCTGAACATGGCCAAAGCGGTCACCATCAAGGTCAAGCTCGTGTCCTCGGCTGACACCGGCTTCTTCTACGTCGCCAAGAAGAACTCGCGCACCATGACCGAGAAGCTGGTCAAAAAGAAGTACGACCCGGTCGCGCGCAAGCACGTCGAATTCAAGGAAGCCAAGATCAAGTAGGATCGCGGCAACACGCTGAAACGACTTTGACGGGGCCTTCGCGGCCCCGTTTTTATTTGCGGCCGTTTTTATTTACCGGTGTTGGTCGTAGCCTTGGCGTCCATGAGCGCAACCCTGAACGAGGGAAACGTGGGTGGCTACTCGGTCGCCTATGGCCGCGACGACACCTATTTCCCCGTCTACGTGACGGCGGCACTGGCCGCGATCTTCTGCACCGCCGCCCTCCTCACCGGCGCTTTCTACTGGCTCCTGCTCGCGGCGCTTGCAGCCAGCTTCACCTATTACAACATTCCGCTGCTCGAGACCGGCCGTCCCACCATCGGCGCCAATCAATACGGCATCTTCGTCCAGGCCTTCGGCCTGATCCGGTGGCGCGCCATCGAGCGCATCGATCTCGTCGAGATCGCCGAACGCGCGATGACCGTGCACGAGCTGCAAATAGTCCTCAACGCGCCGCTCACCAGCGCGCTGGTCGCCGACTGGCGCAAGCAGCCGTCCTGGCGCTGGCTGATGCGCCTGCCCTGGCGGATGAGCCACACCAACATGGTGCGGATCAATGTCGAGCCGTTCGACCAGCCGCCCGACATGATCCATCGCACCTTCCTGAGGATGTGGCGCTACTACCGCAGCTAGGGCGTACTCATGAATCCGTGATGTCCGCGTTCGGTGGTCGAGCAGACACGCGGCACCGAACCCGGCATGTCGGCTTGTGACCGATTCCGTTGAAAAAGGCCGCGGTTGCGACTCAGAGATACCAGTGATTCAGTCTGTCTAGTTGGCAGGACTGAAGATCATGATGGGACATCGGCAAGTCGAACAGGCTGCTTTGTTCTATGAGTTCTCGCTCGAGAGGCACGTCCCTTCCGACCATTTGCTTCGCTCGATCGATAGGTTTGTCGACCTTGAACAGGTCAGGCAGGATCTGGCGCCATTCTACAGCAGCATCGGCCGGCCTTCGATCGATCCGGAGCTAATGATCCGGATGCTTTTAATCGGCTACTGCTTCGGCATCAGATCGGAGCGGCGCCTTTGCGATGAGGTCCACCTTAATTTAGCCTACCGGTGGTTCTGCCGGCTCGGTCTGGACGGCGCAGTGCCAGATCACTCGACCTTTTCCAAGAACCGGCATGGTCGCTTCCGGGAGAGCGATCTGTTCCGTCGCGTGTTCGAAAGCGTTTTGCGCCGCTGCATCGAGGAGCGACTGGTCGGCGGTGAGGGAT
>NZ_JBANBK010000038.1:0-79874 GCF_053572325.1 Bradyrhizobium sp. UFLA05-112
TCCTCGATCTCGCGTTGAATCTCCTTCAATATGCGATTCTCACCCAGCTTGGTCCGTGGATTTCTGACTCAGTAAGATTAGGCCGCAGCGTTTGCTGATTGCCGCACTCGTCAGTGCGCAACGTGCCAGCCGAAAGCTGGCAGCCCCTCGCGTTTCCTGAAGATCGCGTCCTCTACATCGAGTGCGGTGCCGTAGGCCGCGATCTCGCTCACGGTCTGGTCAATCTCCGCGGAATCGAACCGCCTCATCACGATCACGCGGCAAGTGCGTTCACTCGCCGGCTTGCTTGTCGGCCTCACGGGGGCATGTTAGCACCCGCGAAACCATACGGGCGGCCCCGCAACGCCCGACCTGCCGCACGGTTGCCCGACATGCCCGATTTTCACGGTGTCTTCCCCTATCTCGTTTCGCCGGTCGACGCGGACGGCACCGTGCGCACCGGCGTGCTCGCCCGGCTCTGCGACGATCTGATCGGTGCCGGCGTGCATGGGCTGACGCCGCTCGGCTCGACCGGCGAGTTCGCCTATCTCGACGCCGCACAGCGCGCGAGTATCGTGCAGACCACGATCGAGACCGCGAAGGGCCGTGTGCCCGTGGTGGCCGGTGTCGCCTCGACCTCGACCGCCGATGCGGTCGTGCAGGCGAAGGCGTACCAGAAGCTCGGCGCCGACGGCATTCTGGCAATTCTGGAGGCGTACTTCCCGCTCGCCGACGCACAGGTCGAATCCTATTTCCGCAGCATTGCGGATGCCGTGGACATTCCCGTCGTCATCTACACCAACCCGCAATTCCAGCGCTCCGACCTGACGCTCGACGTCATCGCGCGTCTCGCCGAGCACCCGCGCATCGGTTACATCAAGGACGCCTCGACCAACACCGGCCGGCTGCTGTCGATCATGAATCGCTGCGGCGACAAGATCCGCGTGTTCTCGGCTTCCGCACATATTCCAGCCGCGGTGATGCTGATCGGCGGCCTCGGCTGGATGGCGGGTCCGGCCTGCATCATCCCGCGCCAGAGCGTCGCGCTCTACGATCTCTGCAAGGAGGGACGCTGGGATGCAGCCATGGCGCTTCAGCGCAAGCTATGGCGCATCAACGAGGCTTTTGCTCGCTTCAACCTCGCCGCCTGCATCAAGGCAGGGCTGACGATCCAGGGCTACGACGTCGGCGACCCCATTCCGCCACAAGCGGCTCTTTCGCCCGAGCAGCGCAAGGCCGTCGAGGCGGCGTTGCGAGAGGTCGGCTAACTTCCATCCGCGGTTGCCAAGCTCGTGGCATGACGAATTTGCGGGTCCTGCCCGCACAAAACGTCGGCTGGCCTCGTTTGCCTCGATCCGCTAAAAGGCGGCCGCACTTTGAGGCCTAGAGGACAAGCGGAATGAACTTTCTTCCCGGTAATTTGCGTTTCGGGGCGGGCAAGCCCGTCAAGCGTTTGGAAGATCAGAGGCTACTCACCGGGAAGGGACAGTTCATCGACGACAAGCCGGAGGACGGCGCGCTGTGGCTGCATGTGCTGCGCTCGCCGCATGCCCACGCGAAGATCGCGTCGATCGACACCAGCGCGGCTACGGCGATGCCTGGTGTGACCGCGATCTACACCGGCGCCGATCTGATCAAGGACAACATTGGCGAGATCCCCACGCTCAACATCTTCAAGCGCCCCGACGGCAAGCCGATGACGGTGCCGCCGCGGCGCCTGCTCGCTCATGAGATCGTGCGCTATGCTGGCGAGGCCGTTGCGGCCGTGGTCGCCACTTCGCGCGTTCTGGCGCAGAGCGCGGCCGAAGCGATCGTCGTCGACTACGACGTGCAGCCTGCGGTCGTCGATCCCGTCGAGGCGGTCAAGCCAGGTGCGCCTGTGGTGTGGCTGGAGGCGCCCGATAACATTGTCGGGGCGATGGCCTACGGCGACGCCGTCAAGGTGGATGAGGCCTTCGCCAAGGCCGCGCATGTGGTCGATCTCGATCTCGTCAGCCAGCGGCTCGTGCCGTCTGCGATGGAGCCGCGCTCGACCATTGCCGAAATCGAGAAGAAGTCCGGCCGGCTTCTCCTGCACGTGCAGTCGCAGACGCCAGCCTCGACCCGCGACGTGCTCGCGGGCGCGGTGCTGAAGCGGCCGATCGAGAGCGTGCGCGTGCTGGTCGGCGACATCGGCGGCGGCTTTGGCCAGAAGACCAACCTCTATCCGGAGGACGGCATCGTTGCCTATGCCGCGACCAAGCTGAACAAAAAGATCCGCTGGCGCGGCGACCGCACCGACGAGTTCGTCGGCGGCACCCATGGCCGCGATCTCACCTCGACCGCCTCTTTTGCGCTCGACGAGAAGGGCAAGGTGCTCGCCTATCGCGTCAAGTCGATCGGCTGCACCGGCGCCTACTCCTCAGGAGCCGCCAACATCATCCCGCTGGTGCTTGGGCCTTTCGTGCAGACTGGCGTCTATGATCTGCCGCTTGTGCATTTCGAGATCAAGACGGTGATGACACACACCGCACCGGTCGGCGCCTATCGCGGAGCGGGCCGGCCGGAGGCGGTATTCATCGTCGAGCGTCTGTTCGACGCTGCGGCGCGAAAAATCGGCATGGATCCCCGCGCGATCCGCAAAGCGAACTTCATCAAGCCGGCGCAGCTTCCCTACACCAACGCTGCGGGCCAGGTCTACGATTCCGGCGCCTTTGCACACATGCTCGACCGTGCTGCTAAGCTTGCCGATTGGGATGGTTTTGCCGCGCGCAAGCGCGCCGCGAAGAAGAAGGGCCTGCTCTATGGCCGGGGGCTGACCTCCTACATCGAATGGACCGGTGGACGCGCGCACACCGAGAAGGTCAGCCTGCACGCGACCTCGCAGGGCCGCATCATCCTGCATTCCGGCACCATGGCGATGGGGCAGGGATTGCAGACCACCTACACCCAGATGATCTCCGACACGCTCGGCATTCCCCTCGACAAGATCGACGTGGTGCAGGGCGATACCGATCTCGCGACCGGCTTCGGCAGCGTTGGCTCGCGCTCGCTGTTTGTCGGCGGCACGGCGGTGGCGGTCTCCTCGAGCGACCTGATCCAGAAGGCGCGCGAGAAGGCGTCGAACGTACTGGAGACCTCGGTCGAGGACATCGAGTATCAGGGCGGCATGCTCGCCGTTGTCGGCACCGACCGCCGCATCAGCCTGTTCGAGATCGCGGAGAAGGAGAGCGGCGCGAAGCTCAGCGTCGATTCCGAAGGCGAGGTCGACGGTCCGAGTTGGCCGAACGGCACGCATGTCTGCGAGGTCGAGATCGATCCGGAAACCGGCGTGTCCCGCGTCGTGCGTTACACCACGGTCGACGACGTCGGCGTCGCGGTGAACCCGATGCTGGTCACCGGCCAGATCCATGGCGGTGTCGCGCAAGGCATAGGCCAGGCGCTCTATGAGGGCGTGGCCTATGATGCCGAAGGCCAGCTCCTGACCGCAAGCTACCAGGACTATTGCATCCCGCGCGCCGACGACGTGCCGCCGATCGAGGTGACGCTCGACGACTCCGCGCCCTGCCGCACCAACCCGCTCGGCGCCAAGGGCTGCGGCGAATCCGGCGCCATCGGCGGCCCGCCCTGCGTCACCAACGGCGTGATGGATGCGCTCGCCGAGCTCGGTATCACCCAGCTCAACACGCCGTTGACCCCGCAAAAGATCTGGCAGGCGATCCGGGACGCGAAGGCGGGAGCGTAGGCGCAACGTCACATTTTACCTCGGCTGTCGCCACAGCCCCAACTCCTCCCGGGGCGCGCGAAGCGCGAGCCCGGGACCCCCGCTGGAGCGCTCGCGCTCGTCGCGCGAATATGTGGCACCAGCAGTAGCCCGGATGGAGCGAAGCGAAATCCGGGTCCGTCCGTGATTGCTTTTCCCTGATTGCGCTGTGCTCCATCCGGGCTGCGGCTCGACACCTCCCGCCGCCAGCTCCATCAGCATGTCCTCCGCGAGCGCAATCTGATATCTAGGCTCTCGATTCCACCGGGAGAAATTTCATGCGCAAGATCCTGACAGTGCTGGCGGCGTTCGCCTGCCTCAGCCTGACCAATTGCGGCTACAACGCGATCCAGGGCCAGGACGAGCAGATCAAGGCCAACTGGTCGGAGGTGGTAAATCAGTATCAGCGCCGCGCCGATCTCGTGCCCAATCTCGTCAATTCGGTGAAGGGCTTTGCCCAGCAGGAGAAGGATGTTCTGCTTGGGGTCACCAATGCGCGCGCCAAGGTCGGCAGCATCCAGGCAACGCCCGAGGTGCTCAACGATCCCGCCGCGTTCCAGAAATTCCAGGCCGCCCAGGGCGAGCTTTCCAGCGCGCTGTCGCGTCTGCTCGTCGTCACCGAGAACTATCCGCAGCTCAAATCGGATGCGCTGTTCAAGGACCTGATGTCCCAGCTCGAGGGCACCGAGAATCGCATCACGGTGGCGCGCAACCGCTACATCAAGGCGGTGCAGGATTACAACGTCACCATCCGCTCCTTCCCGACCAACCTCACTGCGATGATGTTCAGCTACAAGGAGAAGCCGAATTTCAGCGTGGAGAACGAGAAGGAGATCTCGACCGCGCCGAAGGTCGATTTCAACCCGGCGCCTGCGCCGTCGAAATAGCGCGTTGGGCCACCAATGCGCGCCACACCCACCGCCGTCATTCCCCGCGAAAGCGGGGAATCCAGTACGCCGCGAGCTCTCCGCATCTCGCCGGCGTCTCCGGGCTACTGGATCGCCCGGTCAAGCCGGGCGATGACAGCGAGCTTGTTGCGCGCCTGTTCTGCCGTCGCACCGCGCGGTGCCTTCCTGCTTGCGTTGCTGTTCAGTTGGGCCTTCGCGGCCGTAGCCGACGTCGCTGTGCCGCAGCTTACGGGGCGCGTCGTCGACCAAACCGGGACGCTGTCGAGCGGCGATGTCGCAACGTTGACCTCGCGCTTGCGAGACTACGAGAACCGCAAGGGCAGCCAGATCGCCGTCCTGATCGTGCCGACCACGCAGCCGGAGACGATCGAGCAGTACTCGATCCGCGTCGCAGACGCCTGGAAGATCGGCCGCAAGAAGATCGACGACGGCGCAATCCTGCTCGTCGCCAAGAACGACCGCCACCTGCGCATCGAGGTTGGCTATGGGCTCGAAGGCGCGCTCACTGACGTGACCTCGCGACGGATCATTGACGAGGTCATCACGCCAAAATTCAGAAGCGGCGACTTCGCCGGTGGCATCTCCGATGGCGTCGATCGCATGATGCGCGTGATCGACGGTGAGCCGTTGCCGGCGCCTCAGCGCAGCACGAGCTTTGCCAGCGACTTGAACGATCTCGGGCCCGTCGCTCCCTTCGCCCTGTTTGCCTCACTGTTCGTCGGCGGCATCCTGCGCACGATCTTCGGCCGACTGCTTGGCTCGGTTGCGACCGGCGGGGTGCTTGCCGCAGTGGCCTGGTTCATGATCGGCTCGGTGGCCCTCGCGATCGGCGTCGGCGCCATCGCCTTCATCCTGGCGTTCATCGCTGATCTCGCTCCGACGTCCGGTCCGGGGAGACGCTATTCGCGCGGCGGCTCCTGGTCGGGCGGTTCCTCGGGGGGCGGCTGGAGCAGTGGCTCATCGAGCGACAGCGGCAGTTTCAGCGGCGGCGGTGGCAGTTTTGGTGGCGGCGGTGCGTCGGGGAGCTGGTAGGTCATGAGCATCAAGCGCATCACCAAGCATCTCCTGCAGCACCATTGGCGTGCCAAACAGGTGTTCACGCCGCAAGTGCTCGACCGGATCGAGCAGGCGATCAAGACAAGCGAGACCACGCACTCTGGCCAGGTCCGCTTCGTCGTCGAAGGGGCGCTTGACGGCAGGCCGCTGTTCCGCAACCAGCCGGCGCGCGAGCGCGCGCTCGACGTCTTTTCCCATCTGAGGATCTGGGACACCGCGCACAACAACGGCGTCCTGATCTACCTCCTGCTCGCCGACCGCGACGTCGAGATCGTCGCCGACCGCGGCATCGATGCAAAGGTCGGCGCTGCGGGTTGGGAAAACATCTGCCGCGACATGGAGGCTGACTTCAGCAACGGCCGTTTCGAGCATGGCGTGATCAAGGGCATCGAAGCGGTGTCGCGTGAACTGGCCAAGCATTTCCCGCCGCAAGGCCCGCATCCCAACGAGCTGCCGGACGAGCCGGTGGTGATGTGATGGAGTTGGACGAGCGCGGCGGGCTCTCTCCAACGTCGTCGTGGCGAAAGCCAGGTCCGCAAGGTGCTTTGCCATCGCAAACGGACGTCCTTGGCGCCTGACGGGACAGTTAAGGCCACGTTAACCGGGGAATTCTGCCAGGCAAACATCACCTTGGCCGGGTATCGAGGGTTGGTCCGTTCGTCCCGAACGCAATTTTGCGCTTGGCCTGCCACGCCGGTTCCATGATCCCGGCCCAATTCGGCCCCGGATGAGTTCCTAAAATTTCGGTAAGCGGGTCCGAGGGTAAGGATTTCGCAAGCAATGAAAGTTACCAAAAGGTCAACCTTGACTGGAGTATTTGAGCCGTGAGCGAAGCAATGCCCGAACCGGCTGCTGAACTGCAGCCCGCCGAGGTTTCGTCGGAGGCTGGCCTTTCGTCGGAGGCCGGCTTGGAGACGCGCGCCGACGCCCCGTCAATTGCGCCCGACCATGAGGCGCCCAAGCCGGATGCCCCGATGCCGGATGCCCCCAAGGCCGAGGCGCCGAAGGTTGAACCACCCAGGCTGGTGGTGCCCAAGCTCGACGCGTCCAATCCGGAGGAGCCCAAGCCGGAAGAGCCCAAGCCGGACGCAGAGCCCAAGCTCCAAGAATCCAAACTCCACGAATCCAAGGCTGAGCTGAAGCCCGGCAAGCTGATTGTCATGGCGCCCTCAGACCACGCCTGGGATCGCGCGCAGTCGGAGGTCAAGCCGGAGGCGAGGGACACGGGCGACAAGCGCCGGTTCTCGGCGATGGCCGCCGTCGTCGCGCTTGCGGCCCTTGTCGGCGCGATCAGCGGCGCGCTCGCGACCGCCGGCGTCATGCACTTTGCGCCTAATCAGACGCAAGCAGCGGCACCGGTTGCCGACACCAGCGCGCTGGAAGCCTCCGTCGCGCGGATCGATGCCGATGTCGTCGCGCTGAAGGCCGGCCTTGATCACACCTCGAAGTCCGCGACCGGCCAGTTCAACAAGACCAGCGATCGCCTCGACAAGCTCGAGAAAGCGCAGGCCGAACCTGCTGCCAGGCTCGCAAAACTGTCCGAGGCCGTAGACAAGCTGCGCTCGGCACAGGCTCCCGCGCCCGCGCAGACGACTGCTGCGAAGGAGATCACGGGCTCGATCGCCCCGGCTCAGGTCGCCGCCGCGACGCCCGCACCAGTGCCGGCCACGCCGCCACAAACCCTCTCGGCACAGGCCGCCGCGCTGGCCGCAGCGCCGCCGAAGCCCGAGGTCGGCCGGCTGCCGACGGTCGAGGGTTGGCACCTGCGCGACGTTGCCAATGGCGGCGCGCTGATCGAGGGCCGCTCGGGCCTCTATGAGGTCTATGCCGGCGACCCCGTGGCGGGTCTCGGCCGGATCGATGCGATCCGCCGCCAGGATGGCCGCTGGGTCGTCGTCACCAGCAAAGGTCTGATCGTCGCGCGCTAAGCCGAGTGCTTCCGAACTCGAGGAAAGGCGCTTCACCGCGATGTGAAGCGCCTTTTTGCTTGAATAGGCCGAGCGCGGCGGTGTTAGTGGAGACATGAGCCATCGCGTTTTGCGCATTCTCGTTGCCCTCGTCGCGCTGTGCGGCGGCGCGCTGCCGCTGCCTGCCTTGGAGAACGCAGGCCTCGAGCGCGGCACCGCGATCACCGATCCGCAGCAACTCGGCATGCTCGATCAGCACGATGTGCTGACGATCTCACGGCTGTTGTGGCCGGAGCGGAACGCGAATTTCCCGCTCACGTCAGACATGCTGTTCTCATCGTTGCCGCAGCTTGCACAGATACGCCCCGCCATCGACGCCGAGTTCGAGCGTTACATCGCACGGCACAAGGCGAAGGCGCCTGACGAGACCATCGGCGTCGGCGACGACTTCGACGTTCAACTGTTCGACCGCTCCAATCTCAACTCCCGCGATACGCGCTTCGTGCTGGCGGGCATCGTCAACCGGATGGACCGCGCCTATGTCTCGGAGGGTTCCTGCGGCGAAATCCGGCTGATCTACCGGCTGGCGCGCTTCGAACCAAAGCAGGAGGGCGACAAGGCGGCTACGCGCCTGCCGATGACGCTCAACTTCATCCTCAAGGCCAGGCATGACGGGCAGGTTGGCCCCAACGGCAAGCCCACGACCTGCTCGGATATCGCCCGCCGCTGGCTCGCCAACGACAAGCCGCTGGATCTCGTCGAGCAACGTTCGTTTCCGGACGATGCAATGCTCGACCGCATCGAGACCAACACCCAGATTGCATTCATGCCGAAATCGGCGCGCCACGAATTCCGAACCGACTATCTCCTGAAGGTTTTCAAGTATAATGCGGACACCAAGGTCTTCGAGGAGTCTACGCTGGAGAACCAGATCGACCGCGATCGTATCCTCAGCGATGACGCGCTCAGGCATGATTTCAGGGACTGGCTGCTTGCCCCCGAGCATTTTAGCGAGTTCGATCGCGGCACGGTGCTGATCCCGGAAAAATTCCTTGCGAGAGCCGCGATCGCGCCGACGCCGGCGGGGCTCGATGCATCGGCGCTGCAGCCGGAATTCGGCCTGATGCAGGGCGAGGGCAAAGCCGATGGCGTTGTCACCGACAGCGACGTGGTCGGCGTGCTGAAGGCTGCCGCCGAGCGCGGTATCGGCTTGCAGAATATCCGCTCGGTTGCGGGCTTCCAGCGCCGGCTCAACGACATCACCTGCGCCGGCTGCCACCAGACCCGCGGCATCGGCGGCTTCCATTTCCCGGGCGTCGACTGGCTCGCGGACAAGCCGTCCACAATCGTGCCGGCCTCGCCTCATTTCTTCGGCGACCAGGTTCGCCGCCGCGATATCCTGACCGCATTCGCCGAGGGGCGGCGCCCCGACTTCTCGCGCGGCTTCGCCAGCCGGCCGCAGCTTCGCGGCAGGGCCGAGCTTACGGGAACCGAATATCAGGACGGTTGGGGCGCCCATTGTTATTTGCAACCGTCGGGATCGGCCGGCGCCGACAAGAGTTTTACGTCATGGACCTGTGGTAAAGGTCTGGCCTGTCAGGCCGCTGCGACTTCGACCCGCATCGGCATGTGCTTTGTGAAGACGCGTTAATCGAAGCGACATTTGGATGACCGATGACGGACAGCAGCGAAGCCAACAAGCAGCGCAATCGCGAAATCGCGCGTAACGAGGAAGCCAAGCAGATCACTGGCAGCATCCGGGTCAGCACCTGGGCTGTTGCGGTCGCCATCGTGATCGGCGCGGTGGTGTTCGCACTCATCTGGATCGCGGCGCGGTCGTAGTTCCTCTCAGTCAGGACGCGTAATGCGTCAGCCGTTTCCCGGGCAGCAGATCATATGCCGATTGCCAAGCGGGCAGTGCGGCCATGCGGCCGAGCCAGGCGTGGATGGCCGGATGGCTTTCTCCGAAATCGTAGCCGTGCTCGTTGCTCGGATAATGCAGATAGGCCATCATTGAAATGTCGGCGACCGTCGGTTTCTCGCCGATCGCGAACGCGCTGCGGGCGAGATGCTGATCGAGAATGCCGAGGAAGTCGTCGAGCCGCCGGCGGAAATGTTTCAGCACCTGCGGGTCGCCATTCGGCGTGAATGTCCGCATGAAGCGATAGGTTGCCAAGTAGCCGGTGAGCTTGTGGTTGTCCCAGAACAGCCAGCGCAGCAGCTCGAATTTCTCCTCGGCCGTTGCACCGCCGAAGCGGTCATATTGCTCGGATAGTTTCAGCAGGATCGGCGCAGTCTGCGTCATCTTCACGCCGTCGATCTCCAGCACCGGAATCTCGCCCATCTCGTTGACCGTTTGTCGCCACTCCTGAGTGCGTGTGACGCCGCCGGCAAAGTCGGTCCAAACGGACTCGAAGGTCTCACCGCACAGTGTGAGCATCAGCGCCAGCTTGTAGCTGTTGCCGGATTCGGGGAAGTAGTGCAGGCGATAGCTGGGCATGGGACCTCACTGCAACGCAGGTTCGCTTGGTTGTCGTTATACCGAGATCGTCCCGCGTCGTCATTGCGAGCGAAGCGAAGCAATCCAGCAATGCATCCACGGAAGCGAACTACCCAGCCAACATCGTCCCGGTTTCGCCGGGACGACAGCGGTGAACGTTGCGCTGGCGTGTCGCCCCTTACGCAACCGCCCCCGACGCGCGCAGCGTCTTGATCGTTGCCTCGTCGTATCCTGCCTGGCGCAAGATCGCGTCGCTGTGCTCGCCGACTTCAGGCGGCTTGCGCGGCTGGACCTTTCTCGTACCGTCGATCCAGATCGGGCTGTTGATCGTCAACATGGTGTCGTTCTCGAAGGGCACCAGCACCTCGTTGTCGATCATCTGCTGGTCACTGGGGATGTCATCGAGAATCCCGACCACACCGAACACCAGCCCGTTGCCGTCGAGGATCTTACGCCATTCGGCGAGATCTTTGGTGGCGAATACCTCGTCGAAAATCCTGATCAGCTCCACCGAGCGCGCATGGCGATCCGGCTTGGTGGCAAAGCGTGGGTCGGCGATCAGATCCTCCCGTCCCATGCAGCGGGCGAGCGTCGGCCACTGCCGATCCTCGCTCAGCAGCGAGAGGATGATCCAGCGGCCATCCTTGCACTGGTAGTGATTGGTCACCGCGTTCAGCGCGCGCTCGCGCGGCCGCCGCTCACCGAACCTGGCGCCGCAGAGTTTTGCCTGCGCCAGAACGCTCGCGGCCCACACGCCGTTCGCCATCAGATTGGAGGCGACATGCGCGCCCTTGCCGGTCTTCTCACGCTGGTAGAGCGCGGTGACGATCGCGCTATAGAGCGCCATGGCGCAGGGGTGGTCGCCCATGCCGGCGACCGAGCGGGCCGGCGTGGTATGAATGTCGGCGCGTACGAGGTCCATCAGCCCAGAGCGCGCCCAATAAGCGTTGCTGTCGAAGCCGGGCTTGTTGGCCTCTTCGCCCTTCTCGCCGTAACCGGTGAAGGAGGCGTAGATCAGCCGCTCGTTCAGGTGCGCGAGATGGTCAAAGGTGATGCCGAGCCTTGAGCGCACCTGCGGCGGCATGTTGGTGATGAAGACGTCGCTCTCGGCGACCAGCTTGTAGAGCACGGCCTGCGCGTCCGGCTTGGTGAGGTCGAGCGCGAGGCTCTTCTTGTTGCGCGCCTCCAGGAGCCAGGCGAAATTGTGCTCGCTTGCGGGATAGCCTGGCAGGTTCGGCAGATTACGGTAAGGATCGCCCATGCCGGGCGGCTCGATCTTGATGACGTCGGCGCCGAAATCCGACAGCACGGTCGCGGCAGCGGGCGCCGCGATGAAGCTCGCGCAATCCAAAACCTTCAGGCCGTCGAAAATGCCCTTCTGCATCGTGCCGCCGCTCCCGCTCTTCTTATTTCCCGCACGCTGGAATTCGTGCGTTCTAACCATTCAATCATTTGACTGATGTTTTTGCGGGATGCAACGGCATGCGGGTCATCGTAGAGCTGCGCTGGCCGCAGCTGTTAGTTCCGTCATCCTGAGGTGCAGGCGCGTAGCGGAGGCCTCGAAGGATTAACGGCCGGGCTGCAGCCGGGCCGTCGCCCTTCGAGGGCCACTTCGCGGCCGCCTCAGGGTGACGGTGACAGAGCTAGCTCGGAGCTACTCCTCGCCCGCGAGCAGGGCAGCGTTGCCGCCGGCAGCGGCGGTGTTGATGGTGACGGTCTGTTCGGTGGCGAAGCGCGCCAGATAATGCGGGCCGCCGGCCTTGGGGCCGGTTCCGGAAAGGCCGTTGCCGCCGAACGGCTGCACGCCGACCACGGCGCCGATCATGTTGCGGTTGACGTAGACATTGCCGACCGACAGCCGTTCGACGATAACATCGACTGTGTCGTCGATGCGCGAGTGGACGCCAAGCGTGAGCCCATAGCCGGTGCGCTCGATCGCAGCCAGCACGCGCTCGAGGTTTTCAGCGCGGTAGCGCACGACATGCAGGACAGGGCCAAACACCTCCTCGGTAAGCTGCCCGCTATCAGCGAGCTCGAAAATATGCGGCGCCACGAAGCAGCCCTCGGGCACGCTGCCTGCAAAATGCAGCCGCGCCTCGGTCTTCATTCGGGCAATGTGTGCGTCGAGCCGCTGCTTGGCATCGCGGTCGATGACCGGTCCGATATGGGTCGCAACGTCACTGGGGTTGCCGATCTTCAACTCGCGCGCGGCGCCAGCGATCATCTCGATCATGCGGTCAGCGACGTCCTCCTGCACGAACAGGAGCCGCAGTGCCGAGCAGCGCTGGCCGGCAGAACGAAATGCTGAGGTGACGACGTCGTCGGCGACCTGTTCGGGAAGGGCGGTCGCATCTGCGATCATGGCATTGATGCCGCCTGTCTCCGCGATCAGCGGCACGATGGGGCCATCCTTGGCGGCGAGCGTCCGGTTAATGGATCTTGCGACCTCGGTCGAGCCGGTGAACACGACGCCGGCGATATTGGGATGCGCGGTCAGTGCGGCGCCGATCCGGCCATCGCCGGTGACGAGCTGCAGCGCATGTGCGGGAACACCCGACTCGTGCAGCAGCCGCACCGCCTCGCGCGCGATCCGCGGCGTCTGCTCGGCGGGCTTTGCCACCACGCTGTTGCCGGCCATCAGCGCCGCCGTCACCTGGCCAAGAAAAATCGCGAGTGGAAAATTCCACGGCGAGATCGCGACGAACACGCCGCGGCCACGCAGGGCCAGCACATTGCTCTCGCCCGTGGGGCCTGGCATCGCTTCGCCGGCGCTGAATAGCTTTCGGCCCCGCGCGGCGTAGTAGCGGCAGAAGTCGGCGGCTTCTCGCAGCTCGGAGAGCGCGTCATCGAGTGTCTTGCCGCCCTCGCGCTGGAGCAGCGCGATGAAGTAGGGTGCCCGCTGCTCCAGGAGATGCGCGGCCTGCTCCAGCGCTGCTGCGCGGGTGCCAGCGGACGTCCGGCTCCAGGCCGCAAACCCCGCTCGCGCTGCTGCGAGAGCTGCGTTGGTCTGCTCGGACGTGGAGTCGGCGATAGGCTTGAGATCGGTTGGCTCGGCCGCGATGTCGGCCAGCAGGCGATCGAGTGCGGCCCGCTCGCCGAACTCAACGCCGCGTGAATTGCGCCGCTCCGGCGCGAACAGCTCGCGCGGAAGCGGGATCTTCGGGTGATGGGCTGCTTGCGGCTTGGCGATGATGTCAGCGGGGCGTTGCAACAGGGCGGTCATCGCCACGCGGTAGTCGGCGGCCAGCGCCACGAAGGAGGAGTTGGCGCCGTTCTCCAGCAGCCGGCGCACGAGATAAGCGAGCAGGTCGCGATGGCTGCCGACTGGCGCATAGGTGCGGCAGGCGAGTTTTGGGTGATCCCGTGCGAGCTGCTCGTAGAGCGCCTCGCCCATGCCGTGCAGGCGCTGGAACTCGTATTCCCCGCTATCGCCGGCAAGCTCCAGCACGGTCGCAACGGTCAACGCGTTGTGGGTCGCAAATTGCGGGAAGATGCGCGGCCGCAATGCGAGCAGCTTCGAGGCGCAGGCGACGTAGTTGAGGTCCGTCATCGCCTTGCGGGTGAAGACCGGATAGCCGTCGAGCCCGCGCTCCTGCGCGCGCTTGATCTCGGTATCCCAATAGGCGCCCTTGACCAGCCGCACCATCAGCTTGCGATGATGCGCGCGGGCGAGGCCATCGACATAGTCGATCACGGTGGACGCGCGCTTCTGATAGGCCTGGATGGCGAGGCCAAAGCCGTCCCAGCCGGCGAGCGAGGGATCGGCCAGCGTCGCCGCGATCACGTCGAGCGAGAGCTCCAGCCGGTCGGCTTCCTCGGCATCGACGGTGAAGTTGAGGTCATGGGCCTTGGCGCGCCGGGCCAGATCCAGGAGCTGCGGGGCCAGCTCCGCCATCACCCGATCGTGGCTGATCGCCTCGAAGCGCGGATGCAGCGCCGAGAGTTTGACGGAAATGCCGGGACGGTCAGGCAGAGGACGTTCGCCCGCTGCCTTGCCGATGGTCTCGATAGCACTCGCATAGGCGTCGAAATAGCGCTTGGCGTCAGAGGCGGTGCGCGCGCCTTCGCCGAGCATGTCGAAGGAGTAGCGCGGCTGCTCGCCGGAGCGGGGCCGGGCACGCTCCAGCGCCTGCTCGATGGTCTCGCCCAGCACGAAATGGTTGCCCATCAGCCGCATCGCCTGCCGGGTCGCTGCGCGCACGGCGGGAGCGCCCAGCCGCTTCACGAGCCGGCCGATGGTGCCGTCCGGCGTCTCGCCCGGCTGGATCACCCGCGCCGAGAGGCCGAGCGCCCAGGCCGAGGCGTTGACCAGGAACGCGCTGGATTTCGTTTCGTGGTGGACGAAATCGCCCTCGCCGAGCTTGTCCTCGATGAATTGGTCGGCGGTGCGGGCGTCCGGCACGCGGAGCAGGGCCTCGGCCAGCACCATCAGCGCCAAGCCCTCCTTGGTCGAGAGCGCGAACTCGCGCAGCATGTCCTCGACCCCGCCGAGCCGGTCGTCACGCTTGCGGACAGCCTCGATCAGCCGCGTAGCGGTGCGGTCGATCCGCGCCTCCTGGGGAGGGGCGAGGTGCGCGTTGCGCAACAGCGGTGCGGCTATCTCGGCATCATCGGGCGCGAAGGGCGCGCTGAAGGGGGAGGAAATGTTCGGCATGGCATGTCCTGTCTGGCCTCCAAGCTAATCCCCACGCTGCCGTAGTTCGATAGACAAGATAGCGATTTTGCCTTAGATAATAAAGCTACTAGGCAAAAATTCCGTGATAAGTATGGATATCGATAAAATCGACCGGAGAATCCTCTCAATTTTGCAGGAGGATGGGCGTATAGCCAATGTCGAGCTCGCCGAGCGCATCGGCCTGTCGCCGACCTCGATCGGCGAGCGGCTGAAGCGGCTCCAGCGCGAAGGGGTCGTCGAAGGCTATGGCGCCCGGCTCAATCCGCACCGCCTGGGGCTCGGCCTCCTGGTGTTCGTCGAGGTGCTGCTTGACAAGACCACGCCGGACAATTTCGAGCGGTTTGCGCGCGCGGTGAAGCTCGCGCCCGAGGTGCTCGAATGTCACATGGTTGCCGGCGGATTCGATTATCTCGTGAAGGCGCGCCTTCCCGACATGGCCGCGTATCGGCGCTTTCTCGGCGAGACCTTGCTGTCGATGCCGGGCGTGCGCGAGACGCGCACCTATGCGGTGATGGAGGAGATCAAGCGCGACGCACCCTTGCCTGTCGGCTGAATCCTGCTGTCGCGATTGTCATCGAGGTTGTGTCGATCAGGGGTCTCTAGGCGCAAAAAAAGCCTACCCTCGCGCAATCGCAACGCCTGTCGTCGAATGCACTTGACCGTCTTCTAAAATTTTTTTGGCCCGTGCTCCCGGATGCGATCCGGGAGGCGGCGAAATGCCGGAGGGCTTATACTTTGAGGTTTTCTGCGGACGTCTTGCCCCGGTTTGCGATCTCTTCATATTCCACCGTCTGACCTTCGTTCAGGGTGGACAGACCGGCTTTCTGCACTGCCGAGATATGCACGAACACATCCTTGCCTCCCGACGCAGGCTGGATGAACCCATAACCCTTTGTCGGGTTGAACCACTTGACCGTACCTTTGGGCATCACGTCTTCTCCGCGGGACTTTCCTCCACAAGCACGAGCCGCCAGTCCCCGCAAACCGGCCGGCTCGGTCGAAGCAGGATACACCGGAATCTTACGGGCTTGGTAGCTCAAACCATGCCGGTATTCTGCGGAAATTCGCTCAACTTCGCGGCGTTTTTGCCGATTTTGCCCGTTTCGCGGTCATTTGGCTGGCCGGCGGCCGGCGGCCCGTCAATAGGTCGCGGCGAGATAGTCGACGATCTTGCCGACATCGGTATCGTCGATTGGCGCGCCATAGACCTTGATCATCTTGGTTACTTCGGCCTGCCAGAAGCCCTTCTTGTCCTCCATTGGTGGCTGGGTGTTGACGTAATCGGCCGAGTGACAGGCCGTGCAGTTGTTCTTGACCACGTCGAGATTGGGCCCGGGCTTGAAGGCGGCGACCTCGTCCGGATTCTGGTAGCCGATGGGGGCGGCGGTTACAGCGCCAATGCCGGCCGCGAGAGTGAGCGTAAGGAGAACGGTGCGGTTCATCGTTATTCTCCTTCAGGCGACCGTGGCGCGGACGGTTTCGACGACGTTGCGCAAATAGCCGGCCGGGTTCCAGCGCGGCGTGTCCGGCTGGGTTTCGCCGCCATTGCTGGTCGCGCGCACCTTCAGCTCGACCGGGCCGGCCGCGAGCTTCACCGGCAGCTTCCATTCGCGGAAGGAGTATTTGCCGAGATCCTTGCCGAGCTTGGCCTGCGTCCAGGTCTTCCCGCCGTCGATCGAGACCGACACCTCCTTGATGCCCTTGCCGCCGTCGAAGGCAATGCCGCGCAATGTCGTGCGGCCGGCCTTCAGCTTGGCGCCGTCGGCGACGCTGGTGATGAAGGAGCGGATGGTGAACCGGTTGATCGGGATCGTCGCCTTCGGTGCCGTGCCAGGCTCGATCGCATTGTTGGGCGTGTCCGGAATGCGATAGGCCGACTTCATCCAGAAGCCGTCGTAGACATTGTCGATAACGGTGATCTCGTTGAGGTGCTTGACCCAGTAGGTGCCGTAATAGCCGGGCACGATGAGGCGCAGCGGGAAGCCGTTGAGGAACGGCAGGTCCTCGCCGTTCATGCCATAGGCCAGCATCACCTCGCCGTCGGTTGCGTGATCGAGATCGAGCGCCTTGACGAAATCAGGCGTCTTGTCGCTGACCGGGCCGTCCATGCCGCCAAAGGTGACTTGTTTGCCTCCGGCCTGCACGCCGGCCATGTCGAGGAGAGTCTTCAGCGGCACGCCGCGCCAGCGTGCATTGCCCATCGCACCGTTGCCGAGTTGGCCGCCGGCGACGCGCGGATCAGAGAAGCCGCGGCTGTTGCCGGAGCATTGGTTGACCGCGACGATCTCGGTCGCCTTCATCTTGCGGATGTCTCTTAGGGACAGTTTCAGCGGCTTGTCGACCTTGCCCCTGACCTCGAGCGTGAACTTGTCGGGGTCGACATTGTAGGGCAGGTCCGACAGGTGATAGCGGACGAAGAACGCGTTGTTCGGCGTCAGCGGGCCGTCGTTGAAGATCGCGAACGGTGTCTCGAGTTGCGGAGGCCGGCTGGTCAGGCCGATCATCGACCGCTTCTGCGGATATTTTACCAGCGATCGCTCGCCATTGGCGAAGGGCAGGGTGACAGTGTCCACTGCCAGCGCCCTGGTCGAGCTCAGTGTGGCCGCCATTGCGGCAAGTCCCGCTCCCTTGAGCAGGTCGCGTCTGTCGATCATCGTCTCCCTCCGGAGCATTTCGGTTGAGCCAACGGTCATCACCGCTGACCTCGCGATCATCTGTCGCATCGGCGGGTGCGAAGTCAATTCGTGCTTTCGCAGCGTCAGCAGGACGCTGCATCGCAGCAGGCCGGTGTTACGCGGCGGCGAGATGGAATCGAGTTGTAGCCGCGGCGACGGTGCACTCCACCTCTCCCGCTTGCGGGAGAGGTCGGCGCGAAGCGCCGGGTGAGGGCTCTCTCCTCTTGGGGATTGTCCCGATGCGGAGATATTCTCTCCCCAACCCTCTCCCGCAAGCGGGAGAGGGAGCTCACTTCCCGTGTGGTTCGGGCCTTACGCTGCGGCGCGCTCGTCGCGGTCGACGAGGCCAGCGAGCTGCCGTGCATCGGCGATGACGCGTACAACCATCGGTTCGTCGCGGCCGCGGATCGCGACCTCCTGCTGCGGCAGCGCGTCCTCGGCAAGACCCGCGGTTTGGCGGACCTCATCGGAGGCGATGGCCTCGCAGGCGAGCGTCTTGGTCATGTCCTGCAGGCGCGCCGCGACATTGACGGCGTCACCGAGCGCGGTGAACACGATGTGATCGCGATAGCCGATGTCGCCGATGATCACCTCGCCGCCATGAATGCCGATGCCGAAGCGGATCGGCTGGCGCAGGTCATGGCTCAGGAGCTCATTGAGCTCGTCGACGTGGCTGGCGATGCTGCCAGCCGCGCGCAGCGCCTGGCGGCAGGCGGTTTGCGGATTGGCCGACAGGCCAAACAGCGCGAGCATGCCGTCGCCGACGAACTGGTTGGGCTGGCCGCCATTCTCGATCACGGCCTGCGAAACCGCTCCTAGGAAGCGGTTGACGATGAAGACAGTGTCGAACGGCAGCCGCTTCTCGGCGAGCTGGGTCGAGCCTCGCATGTCTACGAACAGGCTGACGAGATAGCGCTCCTGGCCGATCCGCGCGGGCCCTGAACCTTCCGTGCTTGCCGTGGTGTGCGGCGTGAACAATTGGAAGAAGGAGAGATCGCAGGTGGGCCGCAGCTGGCAGGCGAGGCGAATGGATGGATCGGTGGTGCCGACACGCGCAAGCACGAAGGCCTCGCGCTGCGACGGCTCGGGGAGGATGCCATGATCGCCGATCACGCGGATGCGGCAGGTCGAGCAGCGCGCGCGGCCGCCGCAGACGCTGGCATGCGGCACGTTGTGGCGCAGGCTCGCCTCCAGCACGGACAGGCCCTTTGGCACGCGCACCGTCTTGCCGTTGCCGTAGGAGAGCGCGATCATGCCACCACGGCGCTCGCGCAAGCCCCGCACGCCGCGCGCGAGCAGCACGATGCCGAGCAGGCCGAGATAGCTTATGGTCAGCCCGCCGGTGATGCGATCAAGCGTGCTGGCCTGCGCGACGGTGCCGACCTGGCGCTGGGTCAGATTGGCCGCGCGCCAGTCCGCATCGTCGCTGTCGGCGGTGACGCTGCGTCCGCCCTGGTAGATGCCGAGCATCGCCAGCGTCGGGATCAGCACGGCCGCCGAGAGCAGCCAGGGCGCGGCGCGCTGAAAGAACGGCTTCATACGCAGCCAGAAATAGAGCCCGATGCAGCCATGGATCCAGGCGACGATGAGCAGGATCGTCATCTGCCACAGCCGGGCGGAGGAGGCGACGAAGAACAGGTAGAGCTCCTGCGGATAGAGCTTCTCGTGACCGTAGACGGTGTGGCCAAGCCGCACGCCGATCAGATGCGCCATCACCAGCGCCGGGATGCTGAGGCCCAGCACGAGCTGGAGCGGCTCGACGGTCTTCCAGCGGAACTGCCGGCGCTGATAGAGCGCGAAGACGCCGAGCCCGGCATGCACCAGTGCCGCGGTGTAGAACAGGATCGCGACCGGCAGGAACTGCCAGAACAGGACGTGGTAGTAGACGCCCGCCTGCATGGCCTCGACCGAGATATTGCCGAGCGCATGATTGAGGAAGTGGCTGACCACATAGGAAAACAGGATGACGCCGCAGACGAGCCGCACCTGGCGAACGCCGGTGCCGCGGAACTGTTCGGAAAATCGTGCGAGAGCGGTTGCCATGATTCGGTTTGTATCAGCTCGTCATCTAGATCAGCTATCGTAGAGTTTAATTCCAGCCGAAAACAGCGTGCCCGACAACTTGCGCGGCATGGAGCCCGCAGAGGCGGAATTGCAGGGTGGGGAAAGGCGCTCTTGCGCCGTGCCCACCGCTCCCGGGCACGGTGCTTGATGGTGGGCGCGTTCGCTTTGCCTACCCTACAACTCGGGGCATGACACGGACATACGCGGCAACACCCCCGCATTGACTCCCCCTCCCAAGTCGGGGAAAAGCGCGCCCGTGACGATCGCCCCCGACATGACAGCCAAGCCCGACGACGCCGCGCGCCGGCACCTCATCATTGCCGCGTTGGTGGTCGCGGCGATGACGGCTTTGCGTATCGTTTACGCCTCGATGCTCGAGCTGCGCACCGACGAGGCTTACTACTGGACCTGGTCGAAGGAGGGCGCGCTCAGCTTTCTCGACCATCCTCCAGGCATTGCCTGGCTGATCCGTTTCGGCACCGCGATCTTCGGCGACACCCAGCTCGGCGTCCGCTTCGGCGGCATCGTGGCGATGTTGGTCACGCAGTGCCTGCTCGCCGATATCGTGCGACGTGTCACCCGCGACGCGCGCGCGATCGTGTTCGCGCTGTTGATGCCGGAGGCGGCGCTCTACTACGGGCTGCTGATGTCCAAGGTCGCGCCCGACGTCGCGATGATCCCCGTTGCGGTCGCGATGTTCTGGTCGCTGGTGCGGCTGACACAGTCCGGCGATGGCCGCTGGTGGCTCGCGGCCGGATTTTTCGCCGGCCTCTCGCTGCTATCCAAGTTCACCGCGATCATGTTCCTGCCTGCAGTGGTCGCGTTCGTGCTGGTGCCAGACTGGCGCTGGCGCTGGCTGCGCAGCCCTTATCCCTATCTCGCCGTGCTGATCGCGATCGCCGTGTTCTCGCCGGTCCTGATCTGGAACGCGCAGCACGACTGGGCCTCGTTCCGCTTCCAGGGCGTGCGCGCGACCGCGAATTACGGCGTCTCCTGGCGCACCATCGGCGACTATATCGGCCTGCAATTCGGCCTCGTCGGCTTCGTCATGCTGCCGGTGGTGCTGTCCGGCCTGACGCTGACGGCGTGGCGCGGCTACCGCACGCGCGAGCCGGTCGCGATTCTGCTTTCGACCGCGGTGCTGGTGCCGTTCCTCTACTTCCTCTGGAAATCGCTCACCTTGCGGGTCGGTGACACCTGGCCGATGTTCATGTGGCCGGTCGGGTTCGCCGCCGTGTCCATCAACCTCGTGACGTTGCCGCGCGAGGGCTGGTCCGAGCGGATGACGAGGTCGGCGACCTTCTGGGCCAACGCAGCCATCACGACCGGCATCGCCTTCGTCGTCGCCGTGTTTCTCTACTACATGATCGCGCCCTGGAATTTCCTCGGCAAGATCGATCCGATCGGCGCCGAAGCCGGCTATGACGAGGTCGCGGCCCGCGCCCAGGCGCAACTCGACAAGACCGGCGCGACCTGGATCGCGACGACGGACTACCGCACCTACGCCATGCTGCGCTGGCTGTTCCGCGGCCGCGTGCCCGTCATCGAGATCAACGAGCGCGGCCGCTTCCAGGATTTCGCCGATCCCGGCATCGACCGGATCCGCGGACAGGCCGGCCTCTATGTCGGACGCGAGCCCGATAATCATCTGCCGCTATGGAATTCATTGCCCGTCACGCGCGAGCCGCTCGAACAGGTCGACCGCCGCTGGCGCGGCCTCGTGATGGATACCTACGCACTGGAAAAGCTCACCGGCTGGACGCCTGAGCTCTCTCCACCAAAGGACGCGCCGCTGTTCCAGTGGCGTGTGCTGGCCCTTTTCTCCCTCTCTCCGCTCGCGCGGAAGGGGAGAATAGCTACTCCTCGTCTTCTTTCTTCCGCAGCAGATCGGTTGCAAGATCCGAGAGCTTCGGTTGCGGCAACGCTGCGAACGGCAGCGGGCGTGTGACGTCGATGGCGGCAAGGCCGAGCCGCGCCGTCAATAATCCGTTGAGCACGCCTTCGCCGAGTCGCTGCGACAGCTTTGCCGCGATCCCGTGGCCGAGCATCTGTTGCACCAGACTGTCGCTCGCGGCCATGCCGCCGGTGATGGCGAGATGGGCGATGACGTGGCGAAGCAGCCGGATCATGCCGAGGGCGCCGGGGCGGCCGCCATAGAGCCGCGCCAGTTGGCGGATCAGGCGGAGCGAAGCCACGAACACGAACAGCACGTCGATCAGCGCGCGGGGGCTCACCGCGGTGACGATCGAAACCCGCTGCGCGGCCGATGACACCAGCCGCCGCGCTTCCGCATCCAGCGGCGTCATCAGCTCGCGCTCGGCGAGGCGGATCATGTCGGCGCCGTCGATGATCTCACCAGTGTGGTTTTGCAGCGTCGCGCGGGCGCGTGCGAGCTGCGGGTTTTGATGCGCGATGCGCAGGAGATCCTGCACGATGACGCGGCTCTCGGCGCGGTTGTCGCTGGCGAGTACGCTTGTCGCGCGCTGATGCAGTTTTTCGATGGTCGCGAGCCGGGCAAGTCCAAACGCCTCGCGTCCGATCACGACCGCGAGTGCGAGCGTGGTGACGAAGGCGAGAGCGAGACCGACGATGCCGAGGCTCTCGCTGCGCGCAAACAGGTCCTCGATCAGATGAACGACGCCAAGTCCGACACCGAGCAGCGTCAGCCCGGCAAGGCCTGACCAGAACAGCGTGCCCCAGGGGAAGCCGCGCCGCACCACGACCGGTGTCTCGACCGGTACGGGCAGCGCCAGAGGATCGGGCTCGGGCGTGATCTGGATCGCAGCGCGCGTGAGCCTTCCGGATTCATCGGCTTCAGTCACGACGACGTCGGGGTCATCCAGCCGGAACGTCGCGGGCCGCCGTTGCTGGTGTCGCTCGTTCATTCCAACCTGTCTCCGATCAGGAACTGCAAGGCACGGTCAAGGCGGATGTGAGGCAGCGCCGGCCCCTCAGCCCCTTCGCGCTCGAGCTTTCGCGGACGGAAGCGCAGGAAGCGGAAGTCGCTCGTCTCGGCAGCGGCAGTCGAAAGCCCACGAAAGGACTCGGCGCCGTTGAACAGAGCTTCCGGATCGAGTGGCAGATCGCCCGGAAAGGTCGCGACCTCTGTATCGCCGTCAAAAAACTCGCCGCCGGCGCTTTCGCCGGCAGCGGGCGTGCCGAGGATGGACGGCAATCTGTCGCGGCCGCGTGCGACCTGCGCCTCGCGCGTCGCGCGTACGGCGGCGAGCGCCACCACGTCGATCTCGGCGCCGGTGCTTTCGGCACGCGCGACTGCCCGCGCGACCGCGCGCCGCAACACGGCCTCGAGGCGGTCGTGACTGGAATGATGCAGATGATCGGCCTTGGTCGCCGCAAATAGGATGCGGTCGATGCGCGGGCGGAACAGGCTGGAGATGAAGGTACTGCGTCCGATCCGGAAGCAATCCAGAATGCCGGCCAGCGCCGCTTCGAGGTCATGCAGCGCATCGGGTCCGGAGTTGAACGCCGCAAGTGCATCGGCCAGCACGATCTGGCGGTCGAGCCGGGCAAAGTGGTCGCGAAAGAAGGGGCGCACCACGACGTCCTTGTAAGCCTCGTAGCGGCGCACCATCATCGCCCAGAGTGATCCTTCCGGCGCTTGTCCCTCGGTGGGCACATCGAGCGGCGCAAAGGTCAGTGCCGGCGAGCCCGCGAGACTGCCCGGCATCAGGAAGCGGCCGGGCGGCAACAGGCTCATGGCAAAGCGCTCGTCGCGGCAGGCACGCAAGTATTCGGTGAACAGCCTTGCCGAGGTCAGCGTCGCCTGCTCGTCCTCGGCCGCCTCGGGCTTGAGGCTAGCCAGATGCGCGTGCCAGTCGGCCGCCAGATGCGCCCGCGGGGCCGCGCGCGACAGTGCCAGGCTCTCCGCCGACCATCGCTCGTAGCTCTTTTGCAGCAGCGGCAGGTCGAGCAGCCATTCGCCGGGATAGTCGACGATATCAAGCGTCAGGTTACGGTCCGCGCCGTTCTGGCGCTGGTAGTCGATGACGAGGCGGAGCTCTGAGATGTCGACGGTGGAGTTCGGCCAGCGCCGGTCCTCGGTCAGCGCGCGCAGATGGCTTTCGTAGTCGAAGCGCGGCACGGCATCGTCGGGCTGCGGCGCGAGTTTTGCTCGTGCGATGCGGCCGGAGGCAAAGGCCTCGAACACCGGAAAGCGGCCGCCGCTCGTCAGCCCATGGATCAGCGCGGTGATGAACACGGTTTTACCCGCCCGCGACAGGCCGGTGACGCCGAGCCGGACGGTGGGGTTGAAGAAATGCTCGCCATAGTCGAGAAGCGCCCGGGCCGACAGGCGCGCCTCTTCGACCATATCCTGGAAGCTGAATGCCATGGGGGAGGCGAGGGCTCTCGTGCCGGCGGAATAGGCAAATTGGACTAGTCACAAAAGTGGCAACTGCTTGAGGAAAATCAAGCTTCATACTTCCACCGCGTTTTCGGGTGAACCAGCCTTTGAACGCCTCGCCGACCACGAAAGACCCACATAAAAGTGCCACAGCGTCGCCTTCGGACTGCCATGACCGTTTTCAGATTGAAACAACTTGCGTCCACCTCGGTCCATGCTGCGGCCGATGTCATCGGCTGGGACTATGACCGCGCCGAGCTGATCGCCGACGGCGTCATTCATGCCATCGGCGTGCTGACGGGCATCGTCGCTGCGATCGTTCTGGTGGTGCTGGCGGCGGTCAATGCCAGCACGGTCGACATCGTCGGGGTCTCGATCTACGTCGCCGGCCTGCTCTCGATGCTGGTGCTGTCGGCGACCTATAATCTCTGGCCAGTGTCGCCAGCCAAATGGATCTTGCGACGGTTCGACCACTCCGCGATCTATCTCCTCATCGCCGCGACCTACACGCCGTTCATCCTGGAACTGAAGGACAGCACGTTCGCGCTGGCGCTGCTCGTCGGTGTCTGGTGCGTGGCGATCCTCGGCATCGTGCTCAAGCTCGGCTGGCCCGGCCGGTTCGACCGGGTCGCTGTCGGCATTTACCTCGCCATGGGCTGGAGCGGCCTGATGCTCTACGACGCCGTGGTCAAGGCGTTGCCGACCGTGGCGCTGTGGTTCGTGGTCGCGGGCGGCGCGCTCTATTCCTTCGGGGTGATCTTCCACGCCTGGCGGCGCCTGCGTTTCCAAAACGCGATCTGGCACGGCTTTGTCTTGGCCGGCGCGGCGTGCCATTATACCGCGGTGCTCAATCTCGTCCTGAGCTGAGCGCGAACAGAAGCGGTATAAGCGGCATAAGAGGAGACGTCGCATGCAGGTGGCCGGCAAGATCGTGGTCGTCACCGGCGGCGCCAATGGCATCGGCAAGGCGCTGTGCGAGGTGTTTCATCAGGCAGGCGCGGCCAAGGTCGTGGTCGCGGATATGGAGGCCGCCGGCGCGCGAGCGGTGGCGGCGACCGTGAACGGCGCCGCCTTCAAATGCGACGTGGCCCAGGAAAAGGACATCGCCCACGTCATCGAGGAAACGGAGCGGCAGTTCGGCCCGATCGAGCTGTTCTGCTCCAATGCCGGCATCGGCGGCGGCTTCGATCCCTTGTCAGTGAACGCCGGCGGATCGTCAGATGAGCCCTGGCAGCGGAGCTGGGCGATCCACGTCATGGCCCACGTCTACGCGGCGCGGCACCTTGTCCCGCGCATGAAAGCTCGCGGCGGCGGCTATTTCCTCAACACGATCTCGGCCGCGGGCCTGCTCTCGCAGGTCGGGAGCCCGGCTTATTCGACGACGAAGCATGCCGCGGTCGGCTTTGCCGAAAACCTCGCGATCTCGCACAAGGCGCATAACATCCGCGTCTCGATCCTCTGTCCGCAGGGCGTCGACACCAACATGCTGCGCTCGATCCCAAAAGGCCCGCAAAGTGGCGACGGCGACCTCTCGCCCGAGCAGGTCGCGAAAGACGCGCTCGCCGGCATCGCGCAGGAGACGTTCCTGATCCTGCCCCACGCGCAGGTGCTCGGCTACATGCGCAAGAAGACCGAGAACTACGACCGCTGGATCGGCGGCATGGCGAAGATCCAGGCCAAGATGCGGGAGGAGTTCGGGAAGTAGGGGGTGCGGTCGCCACATTCGCTCTGTCATGCCCCGGCTTGATGTATAGACTGGACCGGGGCATCCAGTACGCCGCAGCCTCTCGATTCAATCACGACTGTCTCGGAGTACTGGATCGCCCGGTCAAGCCGGGCGATGACGGCGGAGTGTGCAGGGCGAGACTCCGTCCCTGGCTAATTCTTCTGCGCATACAGCAGCGGCACCGCGGAATCCACGACGACCTCGACGAGGCTCGCGCCCTCGGCGCTCATCCCCCGCTTCAGCGCTTCACCGAGCTCGGCCGACTTCGTCACCCGCACCGCGTCGCAGCCCATCCCTTCGGCGAGCTTGACGAAATCGATGCCGGGCAATTCCAGCCCCGGTACGTTGCGCACCTGCATGACCTGGCTGAAGGAGCGCATCGCGCCGTAGCCGGAATTGTTGATGACGACGACGGTGAGCGGCAACTTGCGCTGCGCGGCGGTCCATAGCGCCTGGATCGAATACATCGCCGAGCCGTCGCCGATCAGGCACACCGTGCGGCTGTTCGGTTTGCCCAAAGCCATGCCGACGGAGGCGGGCAGTGAGTAGCCGAGGCCGCCGCTCGACATCGTGTAAAAACTGTCCTGGCCACGCATCGGCATGAACTTCTGCATCGCCGGCCGGTGCGAGGGCACTTCCTCCACGAGCGAAGTGCCCTCCGGCATCGCCTCGGACAGCGAATGCAGCAGGAACTCGACCGGAAGCGGATCGGCGGCTTGTGGGGCCGGCGGCAGCGTGCGGCCCTTTGGCGTCGCGCGTTTGCTCTCCGGCAGCATGTCGAGCAGCGCGTTCAGCGCCGGCTTCATGGTCGCGACGATGCTGGTGCCGACCGGCGTCACCGCGGCGGCATCCGGATCCTCGGTGATCTGGAAAATGGTCGTGCCCCCGTCGAAGATCGAGGCGTGCCCTTCGACATGGAAGGTGAACACGGGCGCGCCGATCACGACGACGAGATCGTGCGTGCGCAGCGCATCCGAGAGCTGGCCGGGCGAGGCATGCAGGAAGCCCGCGAATTGTGGATGGCGCTCCGGGAAGGAGCAGCGCGCCGAGAACGGGCTGACCCAGACGGTCGCCTTCGCCTTCTCGGCGACGCGCACCACGAGGTCAACAGCGCCGGCGCGGTCGACGCCGGGGCCGACGACGAGGGCAGGATGCTTGCTCGCATTGAGCGCCGCGACCAGGGCCTTCATCGCCTCAGGCTCGGGCCCGAGCTCGCGACTGACCTTGCGCGCCTCGACCGGCGTCGTCGCGTGGGTCCAGTCGTCGATCGGGATCGAGACGAAGGTCGGACCGCAAGGAGGCTGCATCGCGGTGTGATAGGCGCGCGCGATCGCGGCGGGCACATCTTCCGCGCGCGCCGGTTCGACGCTGTATTTCACGTAAGGCCGAGGGAATTCGGACGCTCGCTCGGCGTACAGGAACGCCTGCAACGGCAGGATCGAGCGCGCCTGCTGGCCCGCGGTGATGACGAGCGGCGTCTGGTTGCGATGCGCGGTGTAGATGTTGCCGAGCGCATTGCCGACGCCGGCGGCGGAATGCAGATTGACGAAGCCGGCGTTGCGCGTGGCCTGGGCATAACCATCGGCCATGCCGACGGCGGAAGCTTCCTGAAGCGCCAGCACATAGTCGATGTCGTCGGGCCAGTCGCTCAGGAACGGCAGCTCGGTCGAGCCGGGATTGCCGAACACTTTCTTGATGCCGAAGCCACGGAAGAGATCGAGCGTCGCCTGCTTGACGGAGACGGATGTGCTGCCGGTTTTTCCGTTCTTTGACATTGTTTCCGTCCCTTCTTAGTCCCTCATCCTGAGGAGCGCGGAACGCGCGTCTCGAAGGATGAAGGCCCGGCTCTCGGCCTCGCCCTCGAGACGCGCGCGAAGGGCGCGCTCCTCGGGGTGAGGGTTTAGGTTCCTACATCGCTGCTGCGCCCGCAATGGAGATGCAGCAGAAGCGTATCACCACGCCGCCGTCCCCTTCATCGTCGGCTGACCCTCGGCGTTCGCCGTCCACAGCTCCAGACCGGCGTCGGTCTCATTTGCGTTCACCGAAAATTCCGTGCCGTCGAACAGCGGCTGCACGCCGCGGTAGCTGAATTTCTTCGGCGCCTTGCCGCCGCGGAGCTTCGCCGCCATCTCGGTAATCAGCGCCGCCTGGAGCGGCCCATGGAAGATCAGGCCCGGATAACCCTCGACCTTGGTGACGTAGTCGCGATCATAGTGGATGCGATGGCCGTTGAAGGTCAACGCAGAGTAGCGGAACAGCAGCACGGCATCGGAGACATGTGTCTCGCGATGCTGCGCCTTCGGCGGCGGAGGCGGGCCCTTTGCGGTTGCGGGTTGGCCGCTCGTCGTCTCGCGGTAGACGATGTCCTGCCGCTCGCGAATGGCGACGCCGCGCGGCGAGGTGATGGTGTGCTCGACCGCGACGAAACACAGCGTTCCGGTCGAGCCGGTCTTCACCACGACGTCGGCAATGCGCGAGATCCGAGTCGATTCATCGCCAACGCGAAGCGCATCGATGAATTCGATCTCGCCACCAGCCCACATCCGTCGCGGCAGCGGCACCGGCGGCAGGAACCCGCCACGGGTGGGGTGACCGTCGGGGCCGAGCATCGACATCGGGGATACCGGCTGCGCCAGGCACCAATGCACGGTGAACGGCGCCGCGTCGCCCTTTTTGGGCTCGCCAATCTCCTGGAACAGCGTCGCGCGCAGGCCCTTGACGAGTTGCGCGGTGACGGTGTCGGTCGCCTCCTGGGTACGGCCGATCCATTGCCGCAAATGATCGATGTCGAGCTTCTCGGTCATGTCATCTCTCTCGCTACTTCTTCTTCTGGCCGGGCCGCTCGCCGATGCCGGGCACGGCGCCGTAGCTGCGCGTCTCGCCGACGATGATCGGCGCTGGCGCGGGATAGCTGACGCGGCCGTTCGGCGTATCCACCTCGATGCGACGCAGATGCGGATGGGTGGTGAGATCAGCCATGGTGTTGACCTCTGCAAAGGCGATGTCGGCATCCGACAGCCGCTTGAGCAGCTCATCGCGTGTCATCCTGCCAAAGCTATCGGCCACGGTCTTGTCGGTGAAGTCGCGGTGGCGCACGCGCTCGACCATATTGGCGACGCGCGGATCGCTCGGCAGCGCGGGCTGGTCCAGCACCTCCGCGCACAGCGTCTTCCATTCGCGCTCGCTCTGGATCGAAATCAGGATGTCCTTGCCGTCCTTGGAGGTGAACACGCCATAGGGCGCGATCGAGGGATGGCGCAGGCCCATTCGCTTGGGCGGATTGCCGGCTTCCGAATTGAGTAGCGGCACGGTCAGCCAGTCCGCCATCACGTCGAACATGGAGATGCGGATGTCGGCGCCCACGCCCGTGCGTCCCCGCGCGATCAGCGCTTCCAGGATCGCGGCATGCGCGGTCGCGCCGGTCGCGACATCGACGATCGAGATGCCGACACGCGAGGCGCCGTCGGGATTGCCGGTGATCGAAGCAAGCCCGCTTTCGGCCTGGATCAGGAGATCATAGGCCTTGCGATGCGCATAGGGTCCCGCGTCGCCGTAGCCGGTGATTGTGCAGGAGATCAGCTTCGGATAGTCGCGCAGCAATCGCTCGCGCGAAAAGCCGAGCTTGTCCATCGAGCCGGGCTTGAGGTTTTGAATAAGCACGTCCGCGCTCGCGATCAGCGTTTCAAGCTCGGCGCGGCCTTCCTTGGTCGACAGATCAACCACCGCCGATTGCTTGCCGCGGTTGAGCCAGACGAAATAGCTGCTCTGGCCCTTGGCTGCCGCGTCATAGCCACGCGCGAAATCGCCTTCGGGACGCTCGATCTTGATCACTTCGGCGCCGGCGTCCGCCAGGCGCGATGAGCAGAAGGGCGCGGCGACCGCCTGCTCGACCGCAATCACCCTGATCCCGTCAAGTGCTCCCATGGCGCGACCTCAGTACGAGCGGGGCATGCCGAGCACGTGCTCGGCGATGAAGGACAACACCAGGTTGGTCGAGATCGGCGCGACCTGGTAGAGCCGCGTCTCGCGGAATTTTCGCTCGACGTCGTACTCCTCGGCGAAGCCGAAGCCGCCATGGGTCTGGATGCAGGCGTTCGCCGCTTCCCAGGACGCATCCGCCGCCAGCATTTTTGCCATGTTGGCCTCCGCGCCGCAGTCGAGCCCGGCCTCGTATTTGCGGGTCGCTTCCTTCACCATCAGCTCCGCCGCGCGCATAGAAGCGTAGGCTTTTGCAATCGGAAACTGGATGCCCTGGTTCTGGCCGATCGGCCGTCCAAACACGGTGCGCTCCTTGGCGTAGTTCGAGGCCTTTGCGATGAACCACTTCGCATCGCCGACGCATTCCGCCGCGATCAGGATGCGCTCGGCATTCATGCCGGAAAGGATATAGCGAAAGCCCTTGCCTTCCTCGCCGATCAGGTTTTCCGCCGGCACCTTCATGTCCGTAAAGAACACTTCGGTGGTGGCGTGGTTCATCATGGTGCGGATCGGGCGGATCTCCAGGCCCTTGCCCCTGGCCTCGCGCATGTCGACGATGAAGACCGAGAGGCCGTCTGTGCGCTTCTTGGCTTTCTCCTTCGGCGTGGTGCGCGCCAGCAAGATCATCAGGTCGGAATGCTCGGCGCGGCTGGTCCAGATTTTCTGGCCGTTGACGACGTAATGATCGCCCTCGCGACGTGCAAAGGTCTTGAGTGAAGACGTGTCGGTGCCGCTGGTCGGCTCGGTGACCCCAAAGGCTTGCAGGCGCAATTCGCCGGTCGCGACCTTCGGCAGATATTTTGCCTTCTGCGCGTCGCTGCCATGCCGGAGCACCGTGCCCATGGTGTACATCTGGGCGTGGCAGCCGCCGCCGTTGCAGCCGGCGCGCTGGATCTCTTCGAGGATCGCTGCCGCCGCCGACAACTTAAGCCCGGCGCCGCCATATTCCTCGGGGATCAGCACCGAGAGATAGCCGGCCTCTGTGAGCGCATCGACAAAAGCCTTTGGATAAGTCATCTCGCGATCGAGCTTGCGCCAGTATTCGCCGGGAAACTGTGCGCAGAGTTTCGCCACCGCGTCGCGGATGTCGGCATAGTCTTCGGTGTGGTGGTCGTCGTGTTTTTGTTGGCTCATGGCGTTTCCAGTCGATCGCGTTGCAGAAGATAACGCCAGCCAAGCGTCCGGCGTTGTGAAAACGACGCCAACCCCCTATGCTCATTTGCTATAGCGTATGGAGTAGCGTTCAAAGCTTGGCAAGCATGGATTTCCGTCAGCTCAGGACCTTCAGTTGCGTGGCCGAACTTGGCAGCCTCTCCAAGGCGTCCGATACGCTGCGGGTCGCCCAGCCGGCGCTGAGCCGCCAGATCAAGCTGCTGGAGCACGAGCTGCGCACGGAGCTGTTCACACGCAACGGCCGCGGCATGGTGCTGACGGAAGCCGGCCGTCTGCTGCTCGCGCGCACCTCCGGCATCGTCCGCCAGATCGACCAGATCCGCGACGACATCCAGTCGGCCCAGGGTCCGCCATCCGGTCATGTGGTGCTCGGCCTGGTTCCCACCGTGAGCTGCGTCTTGTCGGCGCGCTTCGCCCGCCGCTGCGTCGAAACCTATCCGGGCGTCACACTGCGCATCGTCGAGAGCTATAGCGGCCATCTCGTCGAATGGCTGCATCGCGGCGAGATGGATCTTGCGATCCTCTACGGTCGTTCCGCCGATCTGCACCTCACCGTGCAGAGCCTCGGTCGCGACAACATCGTCGCGGTGGGCCCGCGCGGCTGCGGGCTCGCCCGCAAGAAGAGCGTCGAGATCGGCTGGCTGCTCAGGCAGCGGCTGGTGCTGCCCAGTCATTCGCACGGGCTCCGCGCGCTGATCGAGCATGCGGCGGCCCAGCGCAAGATCAAGCTCAACGTCCAGCTCGAAGCGGATTCGTTCCGCGTGCTCACGAGCCTCGTCGAGGAGGGCCTCGGCTTCGCCCTGTTGCCGCCCTCGTCGGTATACGGTGAGGTCGCCGACGGTCGGCTGGAAACAGCCGCCGTCTCCAAGCCAATGACGCGCGAGCTCATTGTTGCCTCTCCGATCGATCGGCCGGTGTCGACGGCGACCGTTGCCGTCACCGCGCTCCTGCGCGAGGAAGTGGCCGCCTGCCGCAAGGACGGCGTCTGGGACATCAAATTGAGTTAGATGCGCTCATTTCCTAGAACAGCCGCGCGCCGTCTTGCCTTCGCATCTGGCGCGACCTGTCATGCCGAAATTTTATAGCTGGTGCAGCGGCGCGCCTGCCGCGCGTTAGGGGCGACTCGCTTGTCGCCTCATCCTTCGCTGTCATCGCCCGCGAAGGCGTGCGATCCAGTATTCCAGGGGCGGTGACGAATACGGAGAAGCCGCGGCCTACTGGATCCCCGCTTTCGCGGGGCATGACAGCGAAGATTCAGGTAAGGGCTTGCCATTCCCCGCGCACGCTACCCCGGAATCCTTACCGGCAACGTCTCGTAGCCCTTGATGAAGCTGGAATAGATCCGCCGGGGCTCGCCGACCACCTCGATACGGTCAAAACGCTTCAGCATCTCCTCCCAGACGATCCTGAGCTGAAGCTCCGCGAGCCGCATGCCGACGCAGCGGTGGATGCCGAAGCCGAAGGACAGATGTGTGCGCGGCCGCGGCCGGTCGATGATGAAGTCGTTCGGCTTCTCGAACATCTCCTCGTCGCGATTGCCGGAAACGTACCACATCACGACGCGGTCGCCCTTCTTGATCTCCTTGCCGCCGATCTCGGTATCCCGCAGCGCCGTGCGTCGCATGTGCGCGAGCGGGGTCTGCCAGCGGATCACCTCCGGCACCATTGAATCGATCAGCGCCGGATTGGCGCGGAGCTTGTCGTATTGCTCGGGGTTCTCGTTCAGCGCCAGCACCGAGCCGGTCATGGTGTTGCGGGTGGTATCGTTGCCGCCAACGATGAGCAGGATGATGTTGCCCATGAGGTTGTCGGGGTCCATGTAGCGCGTGGCGTCGTTATGCGCCATCAGCGACAACAGGTCGTTGCGCGGCGCGGAATTGACGCGCTCGTTCCACAGCTTCGACATGTAGGCGTAGCACTCGTCCATTTCCTTCCGCCGCTCTTCGGCGGAGGCGACGATGCCGCTCTTGGGCAGTGCGGTGGAGACGTCCGACCAGCGCGTCAGCTTGCGCCGCTCCTCCCAGGGGAAGTCGAACAGTGTCGCCAACATCTGTGTCGTCAGCTCGATCGAGACGCGCTCGACGAAATTGAAGGTCTCGTTGCGCGGCAGATTGTCCAGCACGGACTGCGAGCGCTGGCGGATCAGCTTGGCGAGTTCGTCCAGATGCGTCGGCGTGAACATCGGCGACACCGTCTTGCGCTGCGCCGAGTGCGTGGGCTGGTCCATCGCGATGAAGCTTGGCCAGTCATAACCGGTCGGCACGTCGCGGATCGAGATGCCGCCGAGCGTCGAGTCGGAGGAGAAGATGCCGTGATTGGTGTCGACATGCATGATGTCGTTGTATTTGACCACCGACCAGTACGGCTCGATCGGCGCGTTGGTGCAGTAATGCACCGGCTCTTGCTCGCGCAGCCGCTCGAACCATGGCCATAAGGTGTCGTCCTGGAACAGCCGCGGCGCGCCCGGATGGTAATCCTTCAATGGCGTCGCATAGGCCTCCTCGCGCGCCCGGCGCATGCGTTCGGCCCTGTCGGTCCTGACCGGAGTTTGGACGTTCATGGCTGGTGGCTCCAGTTCTCGCGAATCACGCCGCAATCCTGACCGGCAGCGTCTCGTAACCCTTCACGAAACTCGAATACACCCGCTTGGGTTCGCCGACCACGTCGATATGATCGAAGCGCTTCAAAATCTCTTCCCAGATGATCTTCAATTGCAGCTCTGCAAGCCTGAGACCCACGCAGCGGTGGATGCCGAAGCCGAAGGAGAGATGCGTGCGCGGCCGGGCGCGGTCAATGATGAATTCGTAGGGTTTTTCGATCGCCTCCTCGTCGCGGTTGCCCGAGACGTACCACATCACGACCTTGTCACCCTTCTTGATTTCTCTCCCGCGGAATTCGAAATCGGCGAGCGCGGTGCGCCGCATATGGGCGAGCGGCGTCTGCCAGCGGATGACTTCGGGCACGAAGCTGTCGAGCAGCGCGGGATTCTCCCGCAGCTTCCGATACTGCTCCGGATGCTGGCTGAGCGCGTAGATCGAGCCGGACATGGTGTTGCGGGTGGTGTCGTTGCCGCCGACGATCAACAGGATCAGGTTGCCCAGAAAGTTCCTCGCGTCCATGTCGCGCGTCGCCGCGCCATGCGCCAGCATCGAGAGCAGGTCGCTCCTGGGCGGCTGCGCGATGCGCTCCTTCCACAGCCGCGAAAAGTAGGTCGCGCAATCCAACAGCTCGGCCTGCCGCTGGTCCTCGGTGGCGACGAGGCCGCCGGAGCCGGGAATGGTGGTCGCGACATCCGACCAGCGCGTCAACTTGCGGCGGTCTTCCCAGGGGAAGTCGAACAGCACCGCGAGCATCTGCGTGGTGAGCTCGATCGAGACGCGGTCGACCCAGTCGAATTCCTCTCCGCGTGGGAGATTGTCCAGGCATTCGGCCGAGCGTTTGCGGATGTTGAGCGCGAGCTCGTCCAGATGCGTCGGCGTGAACATCGGCGCCACGGTCTTGCGCTGGGCCGCATGACGCGGCGGGTCCATGGCAATGAAACTCTCGCGGCGCAAATCGGGATCGATGTCGCGGATGGTGATGCCACCGAGGGAAGCTGCCGAGGAGAACACCGAATGGTTGGTCTCGATCTCCATGATGTCGTTGTACCTCGTCACCGACCAGTACGGGCCAAACATCGAGTCCCTGCAATAGTGCACGGGATCTTCGCGGCGCAGGCGATCGAAATAGGGCCAGAACGCATCGGTCCTGAACAGTTCGGGATGGCCGGGATCGAGCTGCTCCAGCGGCAGCGATGCGGCGCGCTCATGCAGGCTCTCGCGCGTGACTGTGCTCTCGATGGTCCCATGCATGACCGGCTCTCCCTTGCAGCCGCGCGCGTTCTTGTTTGAATTCTGCGCTGCGGTATTTGCCCCTGCAATTACAACCCGTTGCGTGCGTCGGGGCAAGGGTGAGTTTTGCCACATCCGGATTTGTGAGCGCGCCTACTGCTGGAGGCTATGGGTCCTGGCCTTCGCCAGGACGACGTTGGGGCTAGTACCCGGCCTCGCGGTTGGAGCTATCGCATAGCGTGTGCGACACTCCCGACACAATTCCGTCGCCGTTCGCTGATCAGCTCCGCCGCGGAAATGACAGGGGGCTTCCGTGGGACTCAAGACGTCGATCGCTTGTGCCTTGATCCTGTGTGGTCTCGTCGCTCCTGCAAGCGCTGCAGGCATCCAGCTTCTCGAATCAGATCCGGCGCTGCAGGGCGGCATCTGGTACCCCTGCGCGAGCGAGCCCAAAGTCTTGGCGCTCGGCAAACTTTCGGTGCCGGCCGAATTCGGCTTGAAGGGCGCGAAGGATTGTCCGATCGCGGGGACCGGGCTGCCGCTGGTCGTGTTCTCCCACGGGCGCGGTGCGTGGTTCGGCGCACATCATGACACGGCGGAGGCGCTGGCCGATGCCGGCTTCGTCGTCGCAGCCATCAATCATCCCGGCGACAACGCCAACGACTCCTCGCAGCGGGACAAGATCTCCGTCTGGGCGGCGCGTCCGGTCGATATGATCCATCTTGTCGATTTCATGCTGCACGACTGGAAGGACAAGGTAGCCATCGATCCCGCACGGGTCGGCTTCTTCGGCTTTTCGCTCGGCGCCTTCACCGGCCTCGTGCTGGTCGGAGGCAACGTGGACTTCCGCAGGCTGACCATCGTCTGCAAGGAGGATGACAGGACCGAGAATTGCGAGCGCGCGCAGCGGCGATGTGCCGCCGAGTCCGCCCCACGATCCGCGCATCAAGGCTGCCCTGCTCGCCGACACCGCATCGAATTGGGCTTTCAACCGTGCAGCTTTGAGCGGCATCCAGATTCCGCTGCAGATTTGGCGCTCGGAGTTCGGCGGCAACGGCGTTGACGCGAAGTTCACCGCGCTTACCGCCAGCCAGCTTCCCGGTTCGCCCGAAATCCACGTCGTGCCCGCCGGCCACTACGCGTTCCTCGCTCCCTGCTCGGCGGAGCTCGCAGCCGCCGTCCCGCGCATCGGCGGACTTCGACAGGGCCGCCTTCCACCGCGAGTTCAACCCCAGCGTCGTGCGGTTTTTCCGCGAGCATCTCGTCGGCGAGGGCGGAGCGCGGTAGCGCTACTCTTCGTATGGGCCGGTCATAGGGGCCTACAGCATGATCCGGAAAAGTGTGGAGCGGTTTTCCGAAAAGATCATGCTCAAACAACAACCTAAAGCGCGATGACGATTCATCCTAACCTCATCGCGCTTTAGTTAGTGGCCACGGTCTTGCCGCCGCGAACCACTCACCGGCAGTCCCTGTCAATACGGATTCTCCAGGCACATGGCCGCAAGTCCCGAGGCCGTCGCGCGGCACTGCTCTATCGAAACATAGCTGCAGTCGATGATGGTGAGGCCGCGCACATGCCATGACTGCAGGCACACCGGGTAGCGCGGATCGTAACGTTGCGCCGCGGCTGGTGCGGCCGCCTGCATCGTCGCGCCCGCCAGGATCAGCAAATGAAGCATGCGCATGATGTGACGACTTTCAAATTACGGTGGGCTCCTGGGATAGCATGGCCTGCCTACTGGATCGTTGCGTTCACGGTAATGATCGATCTCCCTGAGCCGTACGGACCCTCTCCCGAACCGTAGATGGCAAACGTGTCGCTGCCCTTGTAACCACGCGGCGCCGTGTAAGTGAAGGTCGTGACGTTGAGCTGCCTCAGCGCTCCGCGCTCAGGCTTCTGCGAAATGCCCGAGCTCTTCATCATACCCGGTATCCTGATCGGGAATTTGCACGTTTCGCCCGACCTGACGGCGAAGTAGGCCGTCATGTCGCCGCCGAAGCTGGATGGCGAGCCGGTGACCCGGCAGTCGGCCGCGAGAGCCGAAACCGGCGTCAAGCCCAGTGCAACCAGTGCCAGGACCGAAAACCGCATGGTCGACCTCCCGTGACTCGTGGGTCTCAGGACATAGAATCCGATCGCGCGAACCGCTCTTGATTTGAATCAAAGGCCGGCGCGAGAGCACCAGCGGGAGAGAGCCTTACGATTGCCGAGCTCCACAACGCTCCCATGGGCGCCGGTCGGCGCCCACAGGAATTGTTCTGAAGGATGGCGCCGGCTTGTCAGCGCAGGATTTCGCGCAGCACCTCGCCGTCGACGTGATGCGGCTTCACGCCCAGGATCTGCATGATGGTCGGCGCCACGTCGACATTGTGCATGCGCCGGATTGGCTCGCTGCGGATCTGCGGGCCGGCGGCAATGAAGGTTGCGCTCATCACCGGCAGCTCGGGATCATGGCCATGGGCGCCGTAGAAATTCGGCATCGACAGCGTGGTCGTGGCCGAATTGAACGGCGCATCGCCGAGGCGCGCGACGCCGGGGCTCTGGATGCCGTCGAAGTTGTAGCCCGGGGCCATCAGCGCGAACACATCACCGAAATCCTGGCCGATGGTCTTGCTGGTGCACTGCCCGGTCGCTGCCTCGCATTGCAGCGGCCGCGACTCCACCACCGTGAAGATCCGCCCGTCCGCAAGCGAGTAGTTGAATCGCGGGTTGGGATCGACCGCGCTCTTCACCGCATCGGTGATCTGCGCGACCAGCGCGTTGTAGGTCGCGGGATCAACGGTGCCGCCCGACTCGCGCTGCTGGAGGTTGACATAGATGTTGGCCGCCGGGCCCGAGGTGCGGATCCCCACCTTGCTGGTGTCGATGCCGGCATTGCGCAGGATATTGAGCATGCTTACCGAGGTGTGGAACGGCGCGAAACCGTGGTCCGACACCACGATGACGTTGCTGTCGCGGCCCGCCGTCTCAGCGATTCTCTTCACCGCCTTGTCGGCCGTCTGATAGGCGAACCGAATATATGAGGCGTAACGCGCGACCTTGGCCGGATCCTGGTTGGCGCCGATCGAGTTCGGGTCCTTGGGGTTGGTGCCCTGGCGGGGGTCGATGAGCAGGAACTGATGCTCGGAGCCGTCGGGTTGCTCGATATAGAGCATCACCAGATCGGCGTCGGGATGGTTCAGGATCGCACGCTCGCCGATATCGGCCTGGTAGCGAACGAAGGTCTTCACCATGTCCTCGAACATCGCTTCGATCTCGACGTCGGGGAAGTTGGTAAAGCCAGGGCTCAGCCGCTCCGGAATGCGGAAGTCGGCCTGCGGACGCCAGAAGCCGATATTGTTGTTGATGTCGTCGACGTCGTTCAGAACCGGCGTGTTGCGCGGGATGTAGTTGGCGCCGTAGCGTGCGAAGCGCACGATCGAGAGATCGGGCGCGAGCTGCGAGACGAAGTAGGCGGCGCCGACCTTGGCTCCGCTGCCTTCGAAGAAGAACGGCGCGTTCTCGCCGCCGAGCTTGGCATAGGCCGGTCCGGTCGACGGTGCGTGGAACGGTCCCGACGTGATGCCGCGCGTTGCGTCGAAGAACACCAGGGTGTCGTAGTTCACCTTGCCGTCATTGCTGGTGTCGATCGCGGCCGCCCGGATCGCATATTTGACGTCGAGCGTCGCCGCGCTGGTGCAGGTCGCGGTCGCCGCCGAAGCGCGCGAAAAAGTCTCGATCGGCGCTGACGTCGCCAGCACCGGGCTGTACGAGAACTGGCCGGCCGCCTGAAGCGCGGTGGCGACGGTCGGGTCGGGCGCGAAATCGCCCTTGGACAGCGAGAAGCCCTGGGCCCCGATGCCGCCGAACGCCCCGAACGGCACGGTGTAGTTGGTGACGCGGATGGGGCTCGCCGGCTGCACCACCGTGTTGTTGATCGAGATGTCGGCGCCGTCGCCGCCCGGCCACGTCGCGGTGGCGACCTTCTTGCCCTGCTGGCGCAGTTGCACCCACAGCGGCAATGCGGTCGGCTGGGGCGAAGGCCCGAGCGGGCTCTCCTGATAGCCGCCGATCGGCGCCGCAAAGCCGCTCAGGCTCGACGAGATCGGCGCGACGACCGCCTCGAAGGTATTCGACGGGATGTCGTTGTGCACGGCTGTCGAGCCGGTCGCGATCGCGATGTGCGACACCGCGGTGAGCGACGGCGAGGCCGTCACGTTCTGCATCGCCACCGCGCCGTGGCGGCTGAGCCGCGCCAGCCCGCCGTCGCGCGGCAGCACGCCCTCCTCGATGAATTTCTGGATGAAGTCGGGCTTGGCGCCGTCGAGCGAGATCAACACCACCTGCGGCGACTTGCGCCCATGACGGTTCCCATCGTGATCGCGATCATTGTCCTGTCCGGCGCGTGCCGGCGCCACAACGCCCAGCGATGCGGCGAGCGACATCGCGGATACCGAGAAGAGAAAGGTCTTCAGTTTCATGTGAACGCCCCATCCTCATTGCGCAACCTGCGCGGGTTTTTTCGGGAGGAGGCACCGAGTATCGGGATTGGCTGACGCGCATGTGACGCTTGGGCGACACGGGTAAAATAGGGACAGCGCGCGAGGAGCGCGGCTTGTGTTCTGCTCAGCTCGGGCATCTCCTGGCTAAACACGCCGCGCATGCTGACCGAGGCACTGGCGGCCGGCGGTGCCGAAACCAAGAGCGCTTTTTGAAGCGACAACGGGTATGAAAGAAGATCGATGTCGTTGCGATCAAGGCCGCATGGCGCGGCTGACGCTGCGCCTTGGTGAGCTGCGGTTTCAACGGTCTCAGGGATCCGTTGTGTAGGAGCGCCCGGGTTCGAGAGCGTAGATGGTCAGAAACCGGAGCGGGCGCTCCGGGTCACAATTGCGAAACAGGGTGTGGGGACTGTCGGAGCGATCCTGCAAGGTCTCGCCGGCTCGATATTGTCGCGGCTCATCGTCGCCATAGGCCGATTCGGCAACGCCTTCGACGATGAAGACCACGCCGCCGACCGGATGCCGGTGAAGCGGCGCGACGCCGCCGGGCGGATAGGTCACCTCGACCACGAGGAGCTCCCGCTGATCACCCGGCAATGCAAGGCGTTCGAGAACCCTGCGTGTGACACCCGCAAAGCCGGCTTGTTGTGCGCTTGCCAGCTGCTCTCACTCATCCGACATCCTTTTCTCGTCAATATCGAGGCGTTGCATCTCGATCAGACCGTGGTCCGACCGATGATGGGGATCGCGCGCCGACGCCGCTTCACTCCGCCAGATTATTGACCTGCTTCACCCACGCCCGCACGTCGGCGAGCACCTCGGGCAGAACGCTGCGGACCTCCAGCACCGTCATGCCTGCCTTGATGCGTGGATCGTAGAGCAGATTGAGGATGTACTGATCATAGACGTCGAAATAGCCCATCGACACATTGTCGTTGAACATGGTCCAGGGCACGCTCGCGGTGTCGTTGATCGGCCCGAGCGATTGCAAGAGCTCCTCATAGGCGCAGTCGAGGAAGACGAAGTCGCCATTGTCGACCGTCAGGATGACGTCGGAATGCTCGATCTCGAACTTCTCGTTCTTGCGGAAGCCGGAGAGGCATTGCGGATCGAGCGAGGAGCGGATCTCGCGCGCCTTCTCCGCACCATAGAACGTCGAGATGGTGCGATAGAGGTCGCGGTCGCGCACCAATTTGACGCGGACATTGGCGGCTTCGGCATCGTCGGTCATGGCGATGTCCAGATGCTGCACGCGCCGCGCAACATCGGCGACGACCTTGGCGAGTTGCGCCTTGCGGTCGGCGCGACCGTCAGTCTCGGCGAAGACGCGCACCGGCGCGTCGAATTTGCGGATGCGGTCGACGCGGCCAGCGAGGTGATATTCGGCGCCGAACGCGGTCTTGAGGAAGCCGTCGACGATCTCGCCGTCGGTGAAGCTCTTCCTCTCGCTGCGCTGGCGCGAGGCGATCGCCGGCAGGTCGCCGGCGGTAGCATTGGTGCAGACCTCGCCGGCACAGGTCAAAACCGCCAGCGCGAGAAGGGCGGTGCGACAGAAGGCTGAAGGGGGGCGACAAGCGTTCATCGTCATGCAACGCTGCCGCATTCGCACCTCGCACACAAGAGCGCAGCGGTCGCGGCTCCCGGTTCCAACTGCGTAGGACGGGCACACAGAGGGCGGGCAAAGCGACTTGTCCGCCGTAGCTCGTCGAGCGAAGGCGCAAGCGTGCCCACCGCTTTGGCAACCGTAATGGCGGTTGCAGAAAGTGGTGGGCACGGCGCTTCGCACCTTTGCCCACCCTTGAAGTGACCCTAGTTGTTTAGCACCACCACGGTGGTACCGACCGAGACGCGGCCATAGAGGTCGGTCACGTCGTCATTGGTCATGCGGAAGCAGCCGGAGGAGACTGCCTGTCCGATCGTCTCCGGCTCGTTGGAGCCGTGGATGCGGTAGAGCGTCGAGCCCAAATACATCGCACGCGCGCCGAGCGGGTTCTCGATACCGCCACGCATGTGGCGCGGCAGGTCCGGCCGGCGGGCGATCATCTGTGCCGGCGGCGTCCAGTCCGGCCACTCCTTCTTGGCGGAGATGCGATGCACGCCGCCCCAGCGGAAGCCGTCGCGGCCGACGCCGATGCCGTAGCGCAGTGCCTGGCCGTTCGACAACACGAGGTAGAGCCGCCGCTCGCCGGTGTTTATCACGATCGTGCCGGGGGCGTAGTTGGTGGGATACATGACGGTGCTGCGCGGGATCGGGCTCGCCCCGCCGCCGAGATAGCCGGTGGAGGCGGTGCCGGTGAAGTCGAACATCCCCGCTGCAGAGGCGCCGCTGGCGCCGATGGTCAGGACCGCAATGGCGGCGATCGGTGCGGCAAAAAACCGGTTCATTCGTTCCCCCAGTAAAAATCGATTCAATGGACGACCACAGGCCATATTTGCCGGCGTTTCGCAAGCCACGGCAGCGTGAGCACGTGCAATCCTTAACGATTGCCAAATGCGGAAACTTCGCAGGATCGCAAAGCCGTATTAGCCAAGAAGCCCCGTCGTCGCGCCCGGCAGGGCAGCAATGTCTGCTATTGCTTTGACGAAAACGGCGAACAATGGTTGATCGATACGGATCCAAAGCAAGAAAGCCGCGGGAGCTGAAACGATGAACGGTGCGGAAAGTCTGGTACGGACGCTGGTCAAGGGCGGGGTCGACATCTGCTTTACCAATCCCGGAACGTCCGAGATGCACTTTGTCGCGGCGCTCGATCGTGTTCCCGGCATGCGCTGCGTGCTCGGCCTGTTCGAGGGCGTGGTGACGGGTGCGGCCGACGGCTACTACCGCATGAAGGGCACGCCCGCCTCGACGCTGCTGCATCTCGGCCCCGGCCTCGCCAACGGTCTTGCGAACTTGCACAACGCCAAGAAGGCCCATTCCGGCATCGTCAACATCGTCGGCCAGCACGCCGGCTACCATATCGGCTACAACGCGCCGCTCACCTCCGACATCGAGGGCCTGGCGCGGCCGATGTCGTCCTGGGTGCGGACCTCGCCGGATGCCAAGTCGGTCGCTGCCGATGGCGCTGCGGCAATCGCCGCCGCCAAGAGCGCACCGGGGCAGATCGCGACGCTGATCCTGCCCGCCGACACCGCCTGGAACGAGGCCGATGGGATCGCCGAGGTGCCGGCGGAGAAGCAGCGCCCGTCCTATTCGCCGCAGGCCGTCGAGCTTGCTGCGAAAATCCTCCGCAATGACGGCAGCCGCACGCTTCTGCTGATGGTCGGCAGCGCGCTGAGCGAGCAGGGGCTGGCGCTGGCGCAGCGCATTGCCGGAAAGACCGGGTGTCAGGTGATGGGCCCGACCTTCCGCCCGCGCATGGCGCGCGGCCGCGGCCGCTTCTCGATCGACCGCATTCCCTATGTGATCGACCAGGCGCTGCCCCTGCTGAAGGATTTCCGTCACATCATCCTGGTCGAGGCCAACGATCCCGTCGCCTTCTTTGCCTACCCGAACAAGCCGAGCCTGCTCAAGCCCGAGGGCTGCGAGGTCCATCGCATGACCGAGTGGGGCGAGAACTCGGTCGCGGCGCTGGAAGCCCTGGCCGGCGCGCTGCATGCCTCCTCGCACGACGTCAAGCCGCAAAAACTCCAGGAACTGGTCAAGCCGAGCGGTGCGCTCAATTTCACCACCATCGCCCAGGCGATCGCCTATGCGATCCCCGAGAATGCGATCCTGATCGATGAATCCCTGACCACGGGGCGCGGCTTCTTCCCGCCGACCGCGGCGGCGGCACCGCATGACTGGATCCAGAACATGGGCGGCTCGATCGGCTTCTCGACGCCGCTTTCGATCGGTGCTGCGATTGCGTGTCCTGATCGCAAGGTCATGTGCATGGTCGGCGACGGCAGCGCGATGTACACGATTCAGTCGCTGTGGACGCAGGCCCGTGAAGGGCTCAACATCGTCACCATCGTGTTCGCCAACCGCATCTACCAGATCCTGCGCGGCGAGTTCGACGGCGTCGGCGCCGGCGAGCCAGGCCAGCGCGCGACCGACATGCTCAGGCTCGATCGCCCGACCCTCGATTTCGTGGCGCTGGCGAAGGGCATGGGCGTGCCGGGCCGTGCCGTGACCAACGCCGACGAACTCAACAAGGCGCTTGCGGAAGCCGTCGCCGAGCCGGGGCCGCGACTGATCGAAGTCGTGATGTGAGGTAGCTCCGATTGCTTCTGCTGTACCATCGGTACTCTCCCCTCATCCTGGGGAGCCCGCGATAAGCGGGCGTCTCGAAGGATGGCCGCGGATGAGATCCGGACCTTCATGGTTCGCTCGGCAATGCGAAGCATCGTCGGGAACAGGCGTTCGGCGCTCCTCACCATGAAGGGCTTGTAACGCGGCGAGATGAGAGCTTAGGGGCGGGCGGCACGATGAAGACCGAGCTGAACAAGGTGATCGCGGCGATCCGCGATCTCTACGCCCACGAAGACTTCCTATTCGAGAAGGATGTCGGCGAGCGCGCGGTCACCCACCGCTTCGCCGTTTATCTGGAGAAGCAGTTCTCCGGATGGGCGGTCGATTGCAACTACGACCGCCTCGGCGAGCGCACGCTGCACCTGCCGCGCGGCACGATCATCTCGACCGACGACCATTTGGGAAAATCGATCTATCCCGATGTCGTCGTGCATCAACGCGAGATCCCGAACAACCTGCTCGCCATCGAAATTCGCAATGCGAGCAATCACACCGCGATCGAGCACGACCAGCAGAAGCTGAAGGCGCTCACCGATCCCCATATCTGGTTCGCCTACCAGATCGGCGTTCTCCTCGTGCTTGCCAGGGCGAACGTAACGACCGCGGAAATCTATGCCGGCGGCGTGCTCGACCGGACGCAGACCGTCTGGTTCACGGAACGGTTGAAAGAGACCGGGCTCGGTGTGCCGCACTAAAGTCGATTGGTCTTAGTTGAATCGATTGGGCCGCGGGCTCGGTCAACCTCGACCACATGCGGCGCCCGCCTTATGGCCCGTGCTCGATGACTTGCACAGGTCCATCGCGCGGGATTAGCTTTCGTCGTTCTGATCAGGAACTTTGGAGGTTCTGATGCAAAGGTCATATTTGCTCGCCGCGAGTGCCGCATTCGCGCTCATGTTGCAGACGCCGATGGCGCTGGCCCAGGGCACCGACGGCACCACCACGCCGCCTGCGGCAACCACGCCGCCGCCTCAAGCCACGACCCCTGCGCCTGCTGCAACCACGACAGAGCCGGCCGCGACCACCCAGATCACCGCGCCGGCGACAACGACGCCCGCGACCGCCACGACCCCATCAACGGATTCGAAGAAGACCACCGAGAAGAAGCCGGCCAAGAAGAAGCAGATGACACGGCAGCAGGAGATCGACCATTCGATCGACAGCGGCACGGTTCCCTCGCGCTATCGCAGCTCGGTGCCGAAGCAGTATCAGCAATACATTCCGTTCGATAAGAAGTAGCGCGTGGTCGCGGGCGGCGCGATGTGACCACGTTGCGCTGCCTCTCAACAATCGACGAGGTCCTGGAGTGAGCGTCGCCTTTACCAAAGAAGAGAGTGCCGAAACCGCGTCCGAGACGTTGTTGCCGGATCGCCCGATTTCGCCGCATCCCAACCTGGTAACCCAATCAGGATTGCAGGCCTTGGAACTGCAGCTTCGGCAAGCGCGCGAGGCCTACGAGGCCGCGCAGCGCATCGAGGATGTCAACGAGAAGCGCCGGCAGTCGGCCGTCCCGTTGCGTGACGTTCGCTATCTCGCCGAAAGGCTGCGCACGGCCCAGCTGATCCCCAATCCGGCGTCGACCGAGAAGGTCGCCTTTGGCAGCACGGTGACGTTCAGCCGGGCCGACGGTCGCGTGCAGACCTATCGCATCGTAGGTGAAGATGAAGCCGATCCGAAGGCTGGGTCGATCTCCTTCGTAGCTCCGGTCGCGAAATCGCTGATCGGGAAGGCGGTCGGAGACGTCGTAGGTGCAGGCAATCAGGAGGTCGAGATTCTGTCGATCGCCTAACGGCGCGCGTGGAAGCGCTCCACAGGCACGGCTCGGCCCGTATTTTTGCGAAACCGGCGAGGCAAGGGCGTTCAGTTGCTCGGCCTCAACCTCCAGCCGTATTCCTGATGTGGGATCGTTGCAGTTATGTCGGCATCCCTGCTGGCCGAAAGGCGCCAAGCTGCCACCCCGTAACACAAGGTCAGGGTGAGGGCGATGGCAAGCAGAAGCATCGAGACGAAATGGCTCACGCGTGCGCACCCCATAATTTGAAACTACGAGGAGAGAGCGAGCACGGGTTGCCGATTCGGAAAATGCAGAAAGGCTGACCTAGTGCAGATTTTCCCCAGCAGTCATGAGGGTGAGCGCAACCGGATGCCGGGAAGGCTAGTTATCGGTATCGACTGACCGCTCGGCAGACGGCTCCCGTCGACGCGCAAAGAGCATACCGAGCGTCCCGATGATCACCAGGAACATGCCGGCGATCATCAGCCAATGAGGGAGCTGAAGCTGCAGCGCTTTGTCGAGCATCCTTGAGCCTCACTAAAATCCTTAGCTGGGGCCGACGGCGCTTATGAGACCAATCAAGATATGGTCTAGCGCGACGACAGTCCACAGGGTGGGTGAGGTGGAGGACAGGCCCGCGACAAAGATCCAGATACCGCCTCCCAAGAGGAGGGCCGAGATGGCGTAAGTGGCCGCTCTGTCCATTGGTCGACCCGCAAGGCAAGACAGGATCGATTGCGCCTGTAGGTGACTCGCGGCGGGCCGGAACGTTCCTACGGCCAGAGTGGTGGGTAGGCCGCTCTCGGCCGAGCGTCGGTGCCGCTCCTGCGTCGGGAAGCGAACAGTCAGGCGTCCGCGGTTAGGCTAGCCTTTGAGAGATACTTTGGTGATTCGGAGAATACGACATTGGCAATGGGTAAAGTGAAGTGGTTCAACGCGACCAAGGGCTATGGCTTCATTCAACCTGATGACGGTAGCTCAGATGTGTTCGTCCACATCAGCGCCGTCGAGAAAGCCGGCTATACGGGCTTGGCCGAGGGCGCGCGCATCAGCTACGAGCTGAAGGCTGGGCGCTCGGGCAAAATGTCTGCGGAAAGTCTGCGGATTGGGTGACGGCGCGCCGTCGTGCCCGGGGCGCGGCGATCAGGCGGCGACGTCGAACGACGCAATGAGGGCGCGCATATCATTTGCCAGGCCGCGATAGTGCTCGCCCATCCGAATGTATAGCTCGCGCTTGCCTCCATCCGCTCGCTTGGCAATCAAGTCGCATTCGTCAGCAAGGCTTTCAAAGCGTTCCAGCTTGGCTTGGAAACCAGTCATGGGCAGGCCCCGAACTCATTACTAAAAAAGGGATGAGGACCGTAATCGCTTGATTAGGTCAGAGCAAACATTGTTATCTCATATAATCATAATTTATTCGGCGTCCTGCATTTGAGCCCCCCAATCGATCGACACCTGTTGGTCTTCGGGGCTGCCGACTACGCCGCTTTGGAGAGGGGAAGCATGAAGGTGCCTTAAACCAGAGGCCGATGTCGGCCACGGATCAGCATGGTCGCCATGTGTCGGGAAAGCTGGGCCTGAACCCAGCCTTTGTTCTGAGTGCTCATTCGGCAGGCCGAATATCCGTGGCGAGCGTATCTTCGTCCGAGCGCGGCGTGATGTTCAACCCCTTCTTCATGCCCCAAGCCGAAACGACCGAAGCTATGGCAAGGTTCGGCCGATCGCTCGCGACCAACGCATTTGCATCTTCCAGATCTTTCCTGCGCTTTTCGCCGTTCATTTCGACGCTCGCGCTTTCAATCAGTGCGTCGAGCTGAGGATTGGCATAGTTGCGGACGTTGTACGCGCCGAGCTTCTTGTCCGGCGCATTCGAATGCACGAGCGAGGACAGAGTATAGTTGGATTCGCCTGTCAGCGTTCCCCAACCCGACATCGTCAGCGAATAGTCGCCGCGGGTATTCGCCGGGAAGAACACCGCGCCCGGCTGTGCATTCACCTGCACGTCGATGCCGATGGCGGTCAGCATCTGGGCGATGGCGGTGCCTGCCTCCTTGTCGCCCGGCAGGCGGTCGTTGGTAAAGGTGAGAACGACCTTGAAACCATCGGGATAGCCGGCTTCGGCGAGAAGCTTCTTTGCCCGCTTCGGGTCGGCGACCGTGGTCTTGAGATTGGTGTTATAGCCGAAGATGTTCGGCGTCACCAATTGAGACTGCGGCGTGCCCATGCCTTCCATCGCAACGTCGGCGATCGTCTCGCGATCGATCGCCAGATCGAAGGCTTCGCGGACGCGCGGATCCTGGAAGGGATTCTTCGCAAGGGCGGAGCCGTCCTTTGCCTTGATCTGCGGCGGCTTGTCGCGGAAGTCGAACGAGACATTGAAGGAATAGACGCTGTTTTCCCGTACGATTCTCAGCTTCGAATCGGTTTCCAGTGTCGGCACGTCGGAGGCCGGAATGCGGGCGATCAAATCGACCTGGCCGGCCTTGAGCTGCGCGACGCGAGCGGCATCGTTGGGGATCTCCTTGCGAACGACCTTGTCCCAAGGTTCCTTTACGCCCCAGTAGCCGTCGAAGCGCTGCAGCACTAATTGCTCCTTGGGGGTCCAAGATACGAATTTGTAAGGCCCGGTGCCGATGGCCGCCTTGCCGGAATTAAAACCCTCCGCCGCCTTTTCCGGCGTGTCGGAATAATCCTTGGCAGCGACATGCGAGACGATGAACAGGCGAACGAAATCATTGGGCAAGGTCGGTGCCGGGCCTTCAGTCTTGACGCGGACCGTATGGGCATCGACGACTTCGACGCTCTTTACACGGCGGACATAGATCGTTGTCGGATTGGGACCCGCGACATGCGGAATGCGTTCGATCGAGAACTTGACGTCGTCTGCGGTGAAATCGGAGCCATCGTGAAACTTGACGCCCTCACGCAGCTTGAACTCCCAGGTCGCATCGTCGATCGGCGTCCAGTTCGTCGCAAGTCCCGGCTGCAGTTCGAGTTTGTTGCCCGATTTTATCAGCGTGTCATAGATGTGTTTCATCGCCTCGGCATGGGTGCCGGCCGAGGTGAAGTCGGGGTCGATGGACAGCGGCCCGGCGCGCACACCGATCGTCAGGTCGGCTGCCGTGGCAAGACCGGAAACTGTGCTCAGCAATATCGGTGCAAGCGCAACGATGCGTGCACTTTGAAACAACCTCACTCTTCATGCTCCTCGGTAAGGATTGGGGGCCAATTGGGGGAATCCACGACAACCTTCGCCAGCAGCTCGGAAAGCATGAGCCGTTCCGCCGGGGTGAGTCCCGACATCATGACTCTTTCCCTTTCGATCATAGGCTGCATGGCTTGATCGACGATGCTTTTGCCTTCGTCGGTGATGTAAAGGACGAAGCTTCTTAAGTCCGCCGGATCGACTTCACGGCGAACGATGTTCTTATCGATCAGGCGCTGGATCGCGCGGCTGATCGTATTCTTGGGAAAGCCGGAGGAGCTGCAAATCGCGCTTGCCGTCAGACCGTCAGAGAGGCCGAGCGCGTAGATGACCACCACTTCCGGCCGGCTCACGCCATGCTCCCTCTCCAGGAGCCGGTAGATCGGCTCATTGAACTGGAGAGCCAGGAAGTTGATGCGAAACGACAGCCAGCACGGATTTTGCCATAGCTTGATCGCCACCAGATCTTCCACCGGCTGATCGCCCGCGGCGCGCTTTCCCCCTTCTCGCAATAGCTCTTCCAAAGCAAAATCCGACACCGAAGTCTCGCCTAGGGTCTTTCACGGCATAATTCAATTAGTCCCGTATGGAACTTGACTATGGATTATTTAGCCGTCAACTCCTTTTTTTTGTCCCTTTTGGAACGTTTTCAGAAGTTGAAGCGGTCGATCCGAGCATGAGAATGCTATGCCTCGACGGTATCGCGCAAAATCGTTGCGCTGATTGAGGCAGCTTTAGAACAGGAGGACTGTTTGAGGGTTCAGGACATGAATTGGCTGCAGCTCGAGCAGCAGGTCAAAAAAGACGATCGCTGCATCCTTCCGATCGGCAGCGTCGAGCAACATGCCTATCTCAGTCTCGCCACGGACATGGTTCTTGCCGAAAAAGTCGCGGTCGATGCAGCAGCCGGTCTCGGCATTCCGGTCTTTCCGGTGCTGGCTTATGGTCTGGCATCCTCCTTCGAAGCCTTTCCCGGTACGCTCAGCCTCTCGCTTTCGACCTATCTCGGCGTCATCCGTGATCTCCTGGACAGTCTTTATCGGTCGGGCTTTCGCCGCATCCTTGTGGTCAACGGCCATGGCGGCAATGCGCCGGCCGCTACGGTCATTTCTGAATGGCTGAACCTCCATCCCGACGCTTCGGTCAAATTCCATGACTGGTGGCGCGCGCCGCGCACCTGGGCCAAGGTGATGGAGCTCGATCCCGCGGCATCGCATGCCTCCTGGATGGAAAACTTTCCCTGGACGCGCACCAACGATCCCGCTCAGCCGCAATCGGCCAAGGCGCAGATCGATTTTGCCGCTCTTGCGCGTGTCGGCGCGGCGAAAAAGCGCGAATTGCTGGGCGACGGCAATTTCCATGGCCTCTATCAGCGAGCGGATGAGGACATGCATGCAATCTGGTCGGTTGCGGTCGCCGAGACGAGAGATTTGTTGGAAAGCGATTGGCACTGAGCGAACGAAGCGTCCGGATCGCCGGATGTAGGCGAAAGCCGAAGAATGGACAGATATGTTTGGCTTCATCCTCCAAAGAGCCTAGCAGGCCTGTATCGTGGTCGTTGCCATGTCGGCGCTGGTTTTCTGCGGCGTCTATGCCGTGGGCAATCCGGTGGATGTGTTGATCTCGCCTGATGCGACGCAGGACATCCGCGCCGCCGTCATCGCCCAATACGGTCTCGATCAGCCGCTGTGGCAGCAATATCTGCGTTTTCTCGGCCGCCTGGCCCATAGCGATTTCGGCCGGTCCTTCGTTTACAACATGCCGGTCAGCGAGCTCATCCTCTCGCGTCTGCCTGCGACCCTGGAACTGACCTTGGCCGCCGTGCTGTTTGCCAGCCTCGCCGGAGTGCCGATCGGCATGTATGCGGGCTATCGGCCGCATAGTTTTGTCTCGCGCGCGATCATGGCCTTGTCGATCCTCGGCTTCTCCGTTCCGACATTCTGGTTCGGCCTGATGTTGATCATGCTCTTCGCGGTCCAGTGTGGCTGCATGCCGGCCGGCGGCCGCGGCGAGACCGTCAGCCTGTTTGGCGCAGAGTTCAGTTTCCTGACCACCGACGGCCTTTCGCATCTTGTCCTGCCTGCTCTCAATCTGGCACTTGTCAAGTTCTCGCTGATGATCCGTCTTGCCCGCGCGGGCACGCGCGAACTGATGCTGAGCGATACGGTGAAATTCGCGCGTGCCGCCGGCATTTCGGAATTCATCATCCTGCGCCGCCACGTTCTGAGGCTGATCTCCATTCCACTTGTCACGGTCTTCGGTCTAGAGCTCGGCTCCACTCTCGCTTTCGCCGTAGTGACCGAAACGATCTTCTCTTGGCCCGGGCTCGGTAAGCTCATCATCGACAGCATCACCTCGCTCGACCGGCCTGTCATGGTTGCCTATCTCATGTTGATTGCCCTGCTGTTCATCTTCATCAATCTTGTGGTCGATCTCACTTATGCCTTGCTCGATCCGCGTCTTCGGAAAGGGCGGGCATGATGAGCAACACTCCTTTTTCCCGCTTTCTCGACGACTTCAGGAAAAACAAGCTCGCCGCCGGCGCAGCAATCGTCGTCGTCTTGATCGTCGTCCTGGCTGTCGTCGCCCCGTTGGTGACACCGCAGGATCCCTATGATCTCGCCCATCTGGTGCTGCGCGATGCGCGGCGGGCGCCAGGCTATGTCGGAAGCGCCGGTTATACGCATTGGCTCGGTACGGATTCGCAAGGTCGCGATCTTCTGTCGGCAATCATCTACGGCCTTCGCATTTCGCTGCAAATGGGTGTGATCGCCGGCGCTGTTGCCTTTGCGCTCGGTGCGCTGGTTGGCTGCACGGCGGCCTATGTCGGCGGGAGAGTGGAGAGCGTCGTGATGCGGCTTGTCGATTTGCAGCTTTCCTTTCCGGCAATCCTGCTCGCTTTCGTGATCGCCGCGCTGCTCGGCCAGGGACGCTACCAACTGATCCTGGCTCTGATCTTTGCGCAATATGCTTATTTCGCCCGTACCGCCCATGGCACGGCCGTCGCGGAACGGCAGAAGGACTATATCGAGGCTGCGCTTTCGATCCCGCTATCGCCTTGGCGCGTCGTTTTCAAACATATATTGCCGAATTCGCTGCCGCCGCTGATCGTCGTGGCGACAGTGCAGATTGCCAGCGCCATCTCTCTCGAAGCAACGCTCTCCTTCCTCGGTGTCGGTCTTCCGCCGTCGGAGCCGTCGCTTGGCATGTTGATCGCCAACGGCTTCCAATATCTGCTTTCCGGACGCTACTGGATCTCGATCTACCCCGGTCTGGCGCTGATCCTGTTCATCGTGTCGCTCAATCTGGTCGGCGATCAGATCCGCGACCAGCTCAATCCGAGGCTCCGCCGATGATCGCCCCGCCATTCGACGAGACGAGGCGCCCGCTGCTTGACGTCAGCAATCTGAAGACCTGGTTTCGGGGTAACCGGGGCGAGGTGAGGGCGGTGGACGGCGTGTCCTTCTCGGTCTCGCCGGGCGAAGTGCTTGGCATTGTCGGGGAATCCGGTTCCGGCAAGTCGGCGACCGGCTTTTCGATCATTGGGCTGATCGATGAACCTGGCCGCATCGTGGAAGGGTCGATCAAGCTCGAAGGTCGCGAATTGATCGGCCTGCCGCAGGAAGAGCTGCGGAGAATCCGGGGCAAGACCATTTCCATGGTCTTCCAGGATCCCATGGTGGCGCTCAATCCGGTGTTGAGCATCGGCACGCAGATCAGGCTCGGGCTGGAAGCCCATGAACGGATCGGCCCAAAGGAAGCCCGCGAAAGGGCGATCGTCGCCTTGGCCCGGATGCGCATCAGGCAACCCGAGCAAAAGGTCGATTTCTTTCCCCACCAGTTTTCCGGCGGCATGCGGCAGCGGGTCGCGATCGCGATCGCGCTTCTGCATCGGCCGAAGCTCGTCATCTGCGACGAACCCACGACGGCACTCGATGTTTCGATTCAGGCTGAAATCCTGAGCGAGATGAAGGCGCAGGTCTCCGATCTGGGCACGGCGCTGATATGGATCAGCCATGATCTCGCAACTGTCGCCTCCATCGCTGATCGCGTCGCGGTGATGCGGTCAGGCCATATCGTCGAAAGCGGACCCGCACTTGCTGTCCTGACCAAGCCACAGCACGACTATACCAAGACCCTGCTGAATGCTTTGCCCTCGAGGGCCAGCCCCGGTCAGCTGCTGACGCGCCGCGCCGGCGTTCCCGATGCAGCGCCGCCGGCGCGAAAGGTGGCCTCCGGCGAAGTCCTCGCGCTCGGCAGTCCCTATCTCGTCATAAGCGATGCGATCAAGACATTCGCAAAGCCGGCAAACCTGTTCGCAAGACTGCAGTTTCGGCTCGCCGGCTCGAATCCACCATCGACGCCTAATGCCGTCGATGGTGTCGACATCGTCTTGAACAGGGGGGAAGTTCTCGGCCTTGTGGGCGAATCGGGATCGGGAAAATCCACGCTCGGGCGGATGGCAGCCGGCATCATGGCACCGACATCAGGTAGCGTGCGGCTCGCCGGTCAGCCGGTGATGAGCTCCGGCACGATGCCACGCAAGATCACCACGCGCGTACAGACCATCTTTCAGGATCCTTTCGCCTCGCTGAATGGCCGCATGCGTATCGGAGAAACCCTGTCCGAAGGACCGCTGGCGCACCGCCTGATCAGCCGCGGCGAGGCCGCAGACTACGTCAGGCAATGGCTCGCGGCTGTGGGCCTCGATCCGGCTTATGCCAACCGCTTTCCTCACCAGTTTTCCGGCGGTCAACGGCAGCGCATCGCCATTGCGCGAGCGCTTGCGATGCAGCCAGACATCGTCGTTTGCGACGAACCGGTCGCCTCGCTCGATGTCTCCATCCAGGCGCAGATCATCAATCTGCTCATCCGCCTGCGATCCGAGCTCGATCTGTCCCTCATCTTCATCAGCCACGATCTGTCGATTGTCCGGCATCTTTGCGATCGCGTGGCGATCATGCACCGTGGGCGGATCGTAGAGGAAGGCGCGGCGGAAGCCATTTATGCCAGGCCACAGAATGATTACACGAAGCGGCTGCTTGCCGCGGTACCGATGCTTCCTCGGATGATCGAATGACCAAAATCAACTTGCTCTGACAAAGACGTCACAAGAATAACGGTATGTATGTAGATGATGGCCCGCAGAGTTCGCACGCGGCCATTGGCCGGGGGCACACGTTTAGGGGATTAATTCGCTAATGGTGGGCGCACAAGGGATCGAACCTTGGACCTCTCCCGTGTGAAGGAAGGTTTGACGCTTTTGACGATCAATGACTGTCGCGAGTCAAAATCCAGAAAAGCCCTTGTATTTCAAGTAATTTTTGCCCAAATTGGCAATGACGGTCAACGACCGTCGATAGTGCCCGTGGTTGGTGCCTGATCAGTGCCAGGCACCATTTTTCCTCTGGGCACCAACCTAGCCAAACGGGACAAGGACGTGACCGGCAAGCCCGAGAGGGTCGAACTCACCGACGCCATCATCGAGAAGGCAACCTGCCCGGAGGGCAAGGCGCAGGCCTACCTCCGCGATTCTAAGCAGGGCGGCTTTGCGGTGCGCGTGCGCGCCAGCGGGGCCAAAACCTACGTGCTGGAGCACACCCGTCCCGGCCATAAGGGCACGTTCCGCACAACCATCATCGCAGTTGGCAAAATCACGCTGGCCGAGGCGAGGAGACAGGCGAAAATTCTCGCGGGCAAGCACGCGATGCGCACCGACCTGGTTGTGATGAGGCGCGAGGAAAAGCAAGCTGCCGCCGCCAAGGCCAATGCGGCGACCTTGGGCGCGCTGATCGCAGGGGATGGTGCCTATGAGGCCAGCCTGAAAGCGCGTGGGGTGGTGAACACCGCAACGGCCCTGAGCGCCCTTCGACGCAATCTGCTGCCGGCCCACAAATTGACCGATCTGCGCGAACTGACGCGGCTCGACATCACGAGCGCGATGGGCAAGCTGACCGATGCCGGCAAGCCGGGCGCAGCCGCCGACCTCCGCAAGCACGCCAACACGTTCTTGGTGTGGGCACAGGGGCAGGGCCATGTCGATCACAACGTGCTTGCGGGCTTCCGGCAGCCCAAACAGACCCGCGCGCAACGGCTCGGCCGCAAGTCCAAGCAGCGCGCTCTGCCCGACGACGAGATCAAGCAGGTCTGGGACGCCGCCGGCCGGCTCGGCGCGTTCGGTCTCTTGGTCCGCCTCTGCCTGCTCGGCGGGCCGCGCCGCTCGGAGCCCACCTTCGTTGAATGGAAGAAGCACGTCATGGCCGATCGCCTGACCTTCGACGAGAACTGGACCAAGATGGGCCTGCATCACGACATTCCGCACACCGCGCTGGTTGATCAGGTCTTGGACGATGCCAAGCGCTTTCAGCGCGCCACGGCCGATTTGGTTTTTCCCGGTCAGCGCGGCACGCCGATCAGCGGCTTCACCAAGTTGGTCGATCGCCTCGTCAAAGAGTCAGGTACTGCCAAATGGACGATGCACGATCTCCGTCGCACGCTCAGAACCGTGATGTCCAAATGCGGTTACGACAACGATATCCAGCGGCTTTGCATCGGGCAGAAGCCGCGCGGTATCGATCAGGTTTACAACAAGGATGAGGCCTGGGCGATCCGCAAGATGGCCTTTGAGGCCGCGCACGCCTACATCGCAGCCGTGATCGAGGGCAAGAGCACCGAGGCTGTCTTGAAGCATCAGCGCGCCGTCAATCCGCAGAACGCACGCAAGATCGAACTGTTGGCGCGGCTGGCGGCGCTGCATGCGGAAGGATGATTTCGCCGCCCCTTGCGGCGCGACGCGGATTGCTAACGGTCGCTTGTGGAGACGCACATTGCCGTTAGGCCTCTAGAAATTAATGGAAATTTCTTGCGCGAATTCGTGATTAGACACGCCTGTCATCATGATCGTTGCCATGCGATGACATGCGCTGGCGTCTCAGGACCAGTCAAAAATTCGCGATTGGTTCGCGCGCGCAAATCATCCAGATTGCAAAAGCCTACCCGCCCCAACGCTTTGTGAAAGGGATCAACGATGCACGATCCGACGATGGCGGCTGTGCGCGCCGCGCGCAAACCGCGCGTCCCGAACAAGAAGCCGCGCATCCAAAAATCCGGCACGCCGCCGCCGCCCGCGTTCGATCTCGACGCACTGCCCGACAGCGCGTTCTTGACCTCCGAGGAGGTGGCGTCGGTGTTGCGCCGGTCGATCGCGACGGTGCGGTTCTGGCGGCAGGACCCCGATCACCCGCTGCGATGGGAATACATCGATGGCAAGCCACTCTGTCGTGTGCGCGTTCTCCGTGGCTACATCGCGGATCGCACTTCGCGGTGACGGAAACCAACCGAGTTGCCGGAATTCCGGCAACTCAAAAGGAGATCGCCGATCAAACTAAAGGACGGCAAGCATGCCGACCGGCAACTAGACGGCCGCCACGCGGGACAAACGCGGGCGGCCGAGAACGCAGAGAGAATGTTGAGCGAGTGACGATCAACAATCGCGCAACAGCAATTTAACAACTCTCTCGGCGCTTCTCAAGTTCGCTTAGCTTTGCGCGCGGTGCGCGGCCCCTTCGCTCATTGGAAGGGTCTACGGCGCCATGACTAACAACGCGGCCTATCAATCGTCTAAAGCGGTCAAATCGCTCCCCTTCACCACATTCGACGACATCGACGTCGTTGCGACCAGGCGCTCTATTTTCAAAGGTCTGATCGCGCGCGGCGAAATATCGTCCTGGATCGGGCCACCCGGCAGCGGCAAGTCGTCGCTGGTCGATGACCTTGCGGTGCATTGTGCGCAAGGCAAGGATTGCTTCGGGCACCGCGCTAGGGAGATGGGCGGTGTTCTCATCATCGCGCTGGAGCGCGCCGATCTGCACAAGCGGCGTCTCGCCGTATACCGGCAACGCGACGGTGTGAAGGGCCTTCCCATCGCCGTCGCCGGCACGGTGATCGACCTGATGCGTCCGTATTGTATCGACACCATCGTCGCGACCGTGCGGGCGGCCGAAAGCAGATTCAATTGCCCGTTCGGCATGGTGGTAATCGATACCTACAACAAGGCCATCGCGATCGGCGGCGGCGACGAGGACAAGGCCAGGGACCAGAACATCGTTGCCGCCAATCTGCGCAGTGTGCAGGAAAAACTCGACGTCCACATCGCACTTGTCGGCCACACCGGCAAGGACCAAACGCGCGGTGCGCGTGGATCGAACGCGCACCTGGGTGACGTCGATGTGATGATCCAGATCAGCGGCGATGGCCCGGTCAAGGTGGCGAAGGTCACCAAGGCGAACGATCAGCCCGAACGCGACCTGGTGACGTTCCGCCTTGGGCCGTTCGTCCTGGGCCATGACGAGGACGGCGACCCGGTCGACGTGGCGGTGATCGAGCCCGTCACCGGAAGTGGGACCGGCACGGCCACCAAGGCGAAGCCGTCCAAGCTGACCGAATTGCAAAGGGCCGGGCTACGCGAGCTCTACGAATGTATTGCCGACCATGCCGAGCCGCCGCCCAACGACCCGCACTGCCCGCCCGGCTCGAAAGGCGTCAGCCTCGACACGTGGCGGGAACGCATGAGGAAGCGATCGGTGATCGGCGGCAAGGGTGAGCGTGCGCAATTCATGCGGATGAAGAGAGGCCTGTGCGCCAAGGATCGGATCGGAATTTGGGATGAATTTGTATGGGTTGGCCGCGCCGAGCCGCGACAGAGGGGCACCCCTAACCATGCGGAGCCGGGGCCACAATCCTTTGACAACAACGACGATGACGACAGTGCCAGCCATGTCCTCCACGAAGCCTGCGCCTCTGTCTTCCATGGGCGTAGCAAAGCGTAGCAGAACGTAGCAATGCTACAGCCTGCTACGCGTAGCATCCGTAACACACCCCTATAAGGGGTGTTACGTGATACGCAGCAGGAAACGGTTACTGAGGAGTATGTGGCAAGGAAGACGCACATATGGATGATAGACGGTTCCCGTTTGTGCTATTTTCACACTCATCATGCCGGGCTGCTTTGGACTAAAAGAGGATCAGCACCACATTCACATGCCGGTGGAACGGTTCGTGCAGAGCCATCCATGCCTCGACGTGTTCGAACTCTATCGGGAGGGCCTGCTCGTGCCGGGCGCTTCGGCGACGCTGCAAACGGCGCACTGGGGGTGCCGGCTCGCCGTGCGCGAGGCCGGAAAAGTTTTCATCGATGAGACCGGCATTGCGATACGGTCGCACGCCTTGGGTATGCCGGTGTTCGTCTGTCCGCTCTGCGGGCGCGATCGATATCGGCTTTACGTGGTCGGCAACGAGTGGGCGTGCCGGACCTGTCATCGGCTCGACTATGCCTGTCGTCATCGGCATCGTTCGATCCACGGCTATGCGCGGCTGCTTTGGCTAAGGCAACGCCTTGGTGTTGAAGCGCGGCCTCTCGCGACATTGCCAGACTATCCGAGGTCGCACACGCGCAAGCGAAGGCTCGCTGCCGAGATCAGGGCACTTGAAGCACGGCTGATCGGTCACCTTCGCCACGACGTGAACGATGTGCTAGAACGGCGGCATGCACGAGAACAGCGACAAGATCATGCAGGCCGTCATGGCGGGCCGCACGGTCAGCGAGATCGCGGCTGAGCAGGGCATGAGTGAACAAGCCGCGCTGGCGCTGGTCGACCGGCATGCCGCGAAGTGGTTCGACGGCCCGGCGTTGCGGCGCGAGCTCCTTTATGAGGTCGCGAGATTGGATAGCCTGATTGCCCGGTATCATGCCCTTGCCATGGAAGGCAAAGGTAACGTCGAAGCTGCGGCGATCTACTTAAAGGCGCTGATGCGCAAATCCGTCATGACCGGTCTGGAAGCTCCGGCCACCCAGGCGGCGGTGATTTTGCACAGGGTTGAGGAGGTGCAGGTGCATAAGACCTCGACCGAGGAAGCCCGCGCCAGACTTGACGCCTTCATGGGCGTTTCGGTCCGCGACAAGCGTGGACCGGACGACGAAAGCAATTCTGGCAATCCGAAGTCGTATTGAGCCCGTCCCTCTGTCAGGGACGGCTCGCGCGGCCATCACTCAATCATATCAATTACTTGATCGTGTGGGCACCCTTGCGGCCATCGCTCGGCACTATCCAGGCACCAACCATTGCAGGCGGTTTGACGTGTGCCTTTTCGATTAACCGAAACATTCGACTAACCCCCTGGGGGGTTGTTTTTTAGGGCGTGAATAGGCTCGACGTGAGCCGGCGGCTCGCCCCCGCCACTCGGGGTCCTAAAATCCAAGAGTTTCATTTTCGAAACTTCTTCGACCCGACGGGACGACCCGTCGCTCCGACAGGGTTCATCGACTCTACTTCCCGCCGGGCTCTACCTCACCGGCCCACCCCTCCGACCCGACCGGACCCGTGGTGCCGATAGGGCTCGGAGCCCTTCTCGGGCTCGAAGCGCCCCGCCTTCTGGTTCACGATGCGCCGGGCGAGATCGAGCATGTCCTTCGTCACTTTGACGTCCTGGATCTCGTCGAAATACTCCTGCTCCCCGCGCACCTCGTAGGGGTAGCGGAGCAGCGTGCCGACTAGACCCTTGTCGAGCGGTTCGAGCGCGATGATGTGCTCGCGGTTGGTCAGCACCACCCGACCGATCGCGACCTTGTCCATCTCGCGGATGGTCTCACGGATGACCGCGAACGCGTCGTGCCCGACCTTGCCGTCTGGACGGATGTAGTAGGGCCGGATCAAGTAGCGCGGGTCGATATCGGCCTTGTCGACGAATTCGTCGATCTCGATGGTGCGCGTGGACTTCTCCAGCGCAGCTTGCGGCATTGCAGTCCAGCACAATGATCTTGTGCAGCCCCTGACAGTTTCGGAAGCGGCGCGCCCAGGTATTCTTGCCTCCAGAAAAGATGACTAAAGGCTGCTTTCACTTCCGTGAACTTTCGGATCTGATGGAGAGAATGTGGCTCATCCGTGCCTCGGAGGAGCGGCTCGCCAGGTTCACAAAAGATGGCGAATTGCTGGGAGCTGTGCATCTTTCTCCAAGGGCATTCTTGGCGCGACCGGAATAGTTGGCGGCGGCTTCGGCATCGCGACCGGCGCGGCATTCGGAGCCAAACTTCGCGGTGACGGCCGTCTCGCGGTTTGCAGGTGAAAAGCGTGATTGCTGAGCCGCCTTGATGTCGCAGGTGCCACGAACCGGGACGGAGACTACGCCATGAAGAAGTTCATCCCTGCATTTCTGTTACAGCTCTTCTGTTCGCCGCCGCACCCGCTGCTGCGCAGAGCAAGGGCAGCAATAGCTGCTGCTGCACAGTTACCACCACGCCAGGGCCGAACGGCCAACCTGCCTGCCCTCACTCCTGCTCGTAGCGAACCTGCAACTGAACCTTGGGACCCCTCCCTTTTGGTGTCCTTCCTCAAAGGAAACACTGACGCGGATGTCCCGTACTTCGGCGGATTTGGAGTGCCAGGAGGGCGAAGGTGAATCCGCGCTACGTAACAGATACTCAGGGCGCCGAGCCATGAGAGTGTTGACTGTCGAAAAAGAAGGAAACGAACTGCATTTGAGCTCGTCCTTGCATGTCCTGGAATTCCGGCAATCTGGACCACGGTCGTACACCACCGGCAAAGGCGTGCGCCGTCTCGCTGCCGAGTCTCTTGCCTCGTGAATGCCGAGATCAACATCCGGATCGCTACCCCTTTTTCGACGCTTGGCTCGCCGAGAGCGTGGCGCTGGACGGCGCCGAACGCGCCACGCGCTTCGAACTCTGGGCGGATGCTCCCGCGGGCCGTTTCTCGTATCGAGAGGCAGAGCATCTGCTGCTGCTGATGGTCGCCGCCGGCTCCGCGGAGAGGCGTGGGGAGCGTATCTATTCCGGCGAAGTACTCGCCACCGCCATTTCCGGTTTTCGTTTCAACTGATCGCTAAGGAGACTACCTATGACTATCGCCATCACCGGTGCCACCGGCCAACTCGGCCGCCTCGTCGTCGAGAGGCTCAAAGCGAAGGTGACGCCCGACCAGATCATTGCGCTCGTTCGCTCGCCGAAAAAGGCCAGCGACATTGGCGTTAGCGCGCGTGAATTCGACTACAGCCGGCCCGAAACACTCATTCCGGCGCTCGCCGGTGTCGACAAGCTGCTCCTCATCTCGTCCAGCGAGTTGGGGCAGCGGGCGGCGCAACATCGAAACGTCATCGAGGCCGCCAAAGCTTCGGGTGTCAAGCGCCTGATTTACACAAGCTTGCTGCACGCCGACCGATCGCCGATCAGTCTCGCCGAGGAGCATCGCGGGACCGAGGCTGACATAGCTGCCTCTGCCGTTCCGGCGACGATCCTGCGCAACGGCTGGTATACTGAGAACTATAGCGCCTCGATCCCTGCCGCGCTCGCCAATGGCGCGTTCGTCTGCAGCGCAGGCGACGGTCAGCTCTCGCTTTCGACGCGCGCCGATTATGCAGACGCCGCGGTCACGGTCCTGACCGGCGACGGTCACGACGGCAAGATCTATGAGCTTGCCGGTGATGACGCCCACACGCTAGCCGACCTCGCCGCGGAAATCTCGCGCCAGACCCGCCGCGAAATTCCGTACAAGAACCTGCCACCGACCAACTATGCCGCGATCCTCAAGCAGGCGGGCCTGCCCCAGATGTTCGAAGGGCTCGCTGCTTGGGACGTCGATGCCTCTCATGGCGCGTTGTTCGATGACAGCCGTCAGCTCTCCAAGCTCATCGGCCGGCCAACGACACCGCTCGCCGAAGCGGTGCGCGCGGCCTTCGCGTGACCGATGCACGGGGCAAAAAGCATCTCGCCATCCGCGCCTTCGCCAGCAGTTTCGATCGATAACTGGGAGATTCACCCATGAAAGCAGTCACTTCCAACGGTGCAGTCGGCCTCGACGCCCTCAACCTCGTCGAGATTGCGGAACCAGGCGCTCCGGGACGGGGTGAAATCCGCGTCCGCATCCGTGCGAGCTCGCTCAATTATCACGACCTGGCCGTCGTCACCGGACGGATGGGCGCGCCCGCTGGACGCATCCCGATGTCAGATGGCGCCGGCGTCGTGGAAGCGGTCGGACGTGACGTCGACGATTTCGTAGTCGGCGACCACGTCGTCTCGACCTTCTTTCCCTCTTGGATCGACGGCGCGCCGACGATCGCCGACTTCTCGACGACGCCCGGAGACGGCATTGACGGCTACGCGCGAGAGATTGTTGTAGCGCCAGCAAGCTCATTCACCTTGGCTCCTCGCGGCTACAGTCACTTGGAGGCAGCGACACTGACCACGGCCGGCCTAACGGCTTGGCGCGCGCTGGTGGTGAACGGTCGCATCAAGGCCGGCGACAGTGTGCTGGTGTTGGGCACCGGCGGCGTCTCGATCTTTGCACTCCAGTTCGCCAAGGCCATGGGGGCGACGGTGGTTGCTACGTCGTCCTCGGACGAAAAACTTGAACGAGCTCGTGCCCTCGGCGCTGACCATATCGTCAACTATCACCGGAATGCGAATTGGAGCGCTGCCGTGCGGGACATCACTGGCGGCCGGGGTGTCGATCACGTCGTGGAGGTCGGCGGCGCAGGCACGCTGGCGCAGTCGATCGAGGCGGCGCGGATCGGCGGCCACATCGCGTTGATCGGCGTGCTGACTGGCCCGGCGGGTCCGGTGCCGACCGCGGCGCTGATGGCGCGCCATCAGCGCCTGCACGGGATCATCGTGGGCAGCCGCCGGCACCAGCAGGATCTTGTCCGCGGTATCGAGGCGACAGGCATCAAGCCGGTCATCGACCGCTGCTCCGCTCTGAAAGAGATAGCCGACGCGTTTCGCCTGCAACAAGCCGGAGGCCATTTCGGCAAAATCGTCCTAGAATTCTAGCAAACCAAAGTATCGTCGCAATGACTGCTCCTGGTCGAATCCCGTCGGACGAACTCGACAAACTCAAGAGCGAGCATCGACACCGTGCGTGATCGTCGCCAACTCGCAAACGGTGTACGGGATGTTGCGGGCAAAAATCGGCCACACCAGCTGCGAGCGGGCGCGCCTCGCACAGTGACTTAGGACTGCTGCGCATGCCAGCCCGAGAGATTCTTGGCCTCGACCGGTCCGGCCTTTTCTACACCTTGGGCATGAGCTGCGCGGGTTGCTGACCTTTATCCTCGCGGCCATGCTGCGTCTGGGCAATGCCTATTGGGCTGCAATGCCGGCCTGGATGGTGGCGCAGGCCTCACGCGGCTGCTGCTGGAGCGCGGCTTCTATCGGATTGCCGGCGTCGGCTTCGCCCTGCCACTGGCTGGTCGTCGCTTCTTGACCGCGTACTGATTGGCAGATCGACAAAGGACGCTCGGGAGTTGCGATATCTCGCGCGGACAGTGCCATGATTCCCCGGAACGGGCTCTCAACGCCCAATCAGGTTGAATGCGGATTTGGAAGCAAATTTTTCGTATTGCGCTTCCTGGAATATGTAACTATAATGGTAACACAATGAACACACGGTTTGCAGTCGCAACTCATATCCTCACCGTCCTGCACATGCAGGCGGGCGAGCCCGTTACCTCCGAGATACTGTCCTCCAGCATCAACACCAACGCTTCCCTGGTGCGGCGGCTGCTCATGCAACTGGCCGCTGCGCGGCTCACGCGATCGCAGATGGGGGCGGGCGGCGGCGCGCTGCTCGCGCGGCCAGCCAACCGAATCACGCTCCTTGACGTCTTCCGTGCTGTGGTTGAGGAGGGGGTAGTGATCCCGCTTCATCAAAACCCAAATCCGGCGTGCCCAGTTGGCCGGAACATCGCCACCGCCCTCGATGGGATAGTCAGTTCAGTCGAGCAGGCGATGGAGGCGGCTCTTTCAAGAACCACCATCGCGGACCTCACGGCCGAAGTCCTTAATCTGGAAAGTCGACGTTCGGCCCGCCGCTGATTTCATTTCGCCTAGAACTGTTACCATTGGAGATACACAAGTGAAATGAGACACCTCGTTCAGACCTCGCGGCTCGCTGCGGCCGCCTTGACTCTCGTTTACCTCATAGCCTGCCAGGCTAATGCGCAGGCTGATCAAACAAAGGACCTAGCCGTTATGACCTCCCAGAAACAACAAGTTACGGATCTGCTGAAAGCCATTGAAACCCGCGCGACCGAACCAGTCGCAGTGATCAACCCTGACAAATACATCCAGCACAACCTGGGTGCAGCTGATGGCTTGGCGGGGTTTCAGGGGCTCCTTGCAGCGGTACCTCGGGGGTCGACGCGCGTGAACACCGTGCGAGTGTTTCAGGATGGCGACTACGTATTCGCCCACTCCGAATACCACGTCTTCGGTGCGAAGATCGGCTTCGACATCTTCCGGTTTGAAAACGGCCAGATAGTTGAGCATTGGGACAACCTCCAGCAAACGGCCGGCCCCAATCCGAGCGGACGCAGCATGATCGATGGTCCTACGGAGGCGCAAGATCTCGAGAAGACCGAGGCCAACAAGGCATTAGCTCGAAGCTTCGTCGCAGACTTCCTCGTAAACGGACGCATGGACAAGCTAGCGGGTTACTGCGACGGTGATCATTACATCCAGCACCATCCGCAGATCGCCGACGGATTGTCGAGCCTGCGCGCCGCGTTCAAGGCGATGGCCGAAGCGGGGATCGTGGCGAAATACGACCGTATTCACCGCGTGCTGGGCGAAGGAAACTTCGTCCTCGTCGTTAGCGAAGGACATTTCAATGGCAATCTTACTTCATTCTATGACCTGTTCAGGATCGCGAACGGCAAGATTGCCGAGCATTGGGACACAGTCGAGGCGATCCCCGCCCGGAGCGAATGGAAAAACGAGAACGGCAAGTTCTAAAGTCGACGGGCGGCGGCGCGCTTGGCGCCGCCTGCCTCTTGCTCACGAGCGGTGACGGCAGCCCTCTTCGAAGACTTCGAGTGGTTCTCGTCGCCGAGTTGGATCGCCGCGCCATAGGGGCCAGCTGTTCGCATCGGCTTGTGCACACTACTCGACCCCGATCATGCTCTGGCCAGTCGGGAATCAAGAAAACCCGCATCGCCGCCGAACAATCGCGATGATCCTCTCCCCCAAGTACCTCTAGACAGAAGGAATTAAGAAGATGCCCGCTGTTCTCGTTCACGGTGTACCCGACACTGATCGCCTATGGAATCGCGTTTGCCAACATCTGCAACGCAAAGATGTCATCGCGGTCAAACTGCCGGGGTTCGACAGCCCGGTCCCTGAGGGGTTCTCTGCGACCAAGGAGGAGTATGTGGACTGGCTGATCGCTCAGATTGAGGCGGTCGGTGATCCAGTCGATCTCGTCGGCCATGACTTTGGCTGCATTCTAACCTCGCGGGTAGCGGCTCTGCGACCCGATCTGATCCGCACCTGGACAGGGATCAGCGGACCGATCGATCCTGAATATGAGCCTCATCCATTTGCCAAAGCCTGCGAGACCCCGGGAGTTGGGGAAGCCATGATGGCGGAAATGACAGTCGAAGGCTTCGTAAAGCAACTCATCGATGCAAAGGTGCCGCGCGAAGAAGCGGAAAGTTCGACGAGATTCTTCGACGCAGTGATGAAGGATTGCGTTCTGAAACTCTATCGGTCCGCCTCCCGAATGGGTGAGGAATGGTATCCGGACCTCAAGAACATCACCTCGCCCAGCATGGTTATATGGGGCTACGAGGACGAGTTCTTGCCTCACCGATTTGCCGACAGCCTCGGTCAGGCATCGGCTTCCGAAGTGATCGTTAAATTCCGAGCGGGACATTGGGTCCCTCTTCAGAAGCCGGCGGAAGTAGCGCGGGTACTTGAAGGTCTATGGAGCTAAGGATTGGAGGCGCCGAGGAGCCCAGCTCTGGTTCGAAGCACAGCCGGGGCAAGTCCTGGTCGCGCAGGACGCGGGCTGAGCCTTCGCGACGCTTTCAACGAACGACTTGGGATGGGAGACCGCGTGAGCAAGCGCCAAGTGTAATGGACTCTGAAAATTTAGCGAATTGACTCCCGCTCCTCCTTGGCATCCGAGGCGCTGTGGATTCGGATATGGAATCTATCCTTTCCGATAAGAGTTGCGCCCTTCGACTCGCACATGCCGCGTAGGATCCTTGTTGAGGAATAGTTGGCTCGTCGTCTTTCGCAGCCAGATCTGTGCGGGGTCGCCAGCGACTTTTTGGTGCCAATACTGCTTGATGGGAATGTGCGGAATCGAAAATGGGGCCACAGTGCCCGCAGCCCTGACAAGTTCTCGAACGCGACCGCGATGACCTTTGGAACGGTCGCGACCAGGTCGCTATCTCGCACGATAAAGGGAATATTCATGAAGTGATGTTGCGATCGGAACGCAATATTTCGCTCGATGCCCGACTTCTTGATCATTGTCTCGAACTTTCTTTGGCTGTGCCCCTCTCCGACGAGACCGATATGCCGGGCTTGCGAATATTGTCGTAGCGTCATTTTTCGACCGAAGTCGGGATGATTCTCTCGAACGAGGCAGACGAAGGGATGTTCGAAGAGGCTCTGCACGCGAATTGCTCCACCGGTCAGTTCGGGAACCATCATCTACTATGCGGATGAGACCTGGTAAATCTTCTCTATGCGACGGGGATGCCGCGTTTCACTCAGAGTCCGTTTGGTAGCGAACTGCTGATGCGCCGCAGCCGCAAGGCCAAGGACCTGAAACACGAACGCGCCAACGACACGCTTTCACATTTCTGGCGGTGGTTCGAATACGGGCCTGAGCACGTAGAAACGTGGCGATCGCTCGAACAGGTCAATCGCATCCATGAGGCGATGTCAAAGCTTGTCGTCGAGGCCTTCACCAACGACGATTTCATCTACACGACGGCTTGGCTTGGGACATTCCTGCACCGATTCCGGCTATTCCTAGGACTGCCGGGCTTTACGAAGAATCAACAGATCGCGGCACACCTGTTCTGGCGCGGAATCATGGAGAAGATGCGCGGGCCGGATGGTTATGTGCAGGGATATCCCGACGACTTCGCCGCAATGGAGAGGTTTGTCGATGAGTTCGAGGGGCGCCCCTGGCCCAAGACCGAAGCGGGCAAGGAATTAGCTGCGTATGTGATCGACCAGTTCAACGAAGCTCGGATTCCAAGGCCGCTTTGGGGGCTCGGCCGGCAGATCGTTCTGACGGTGCAGTCGAAGCGTATCCGCGATTTACATCAGATGGGGGATCCGAATCCGGTCGTGGCGTGGCTGATCAAGCGCGTGCTCTTCGTGAAGGTTTGGATGGCGGAGAATGTTCTTCCGGACCCAAAACTAAGTGCGCCAGAGCGCGCCCGGCTGAACGGTGAGGCAACTGGCCAGCATCGTGAACCGCGAATGGTCGCCGCAAGCGCTTGCCCGTTCCATTCGCTTCGCAATCAGCTCAGGGTTTAGGCTCCTTTAGACGCTGGGGGCGCAGCTCTCGGATCTGCGTTCCCGTCGCCGGCTGCAGCGGGGGGCAATACGATTGTGCACTCCCAGACGGAGAAAAGCCGGGTCGAGAGGCGTAGTTGGCAAACATTGGATTTCGCGTGGTTAACACCCCTGGGTGGGTTAGGGACGCGCCTTGTTTTGCTGCAATGCAAACATCGCGACCTATCCGCGCTGCGTGACAAATCGTCAGGTCCGGACGGCTCCCAGCCAAAGGCCCTAGCTCGACATCAATAAAAAGTTTCCGGGAGATCTCCAAAATGCCGATCGACCTCATGATCAACGGCGCCGCAGCTCGTGCCAGCGAGGGACGTACATATTCCCGTCTCAATCCAGTAACTGGCGAGGTCGCATCAGAGGCCGCCGCCGCTTCTGTCAAGGACGCTCTCAATGCAGTCGAATCTGCAGCACGCGCGTTTGTCGATTGGTCCCAGGTCGGTCCGGGCGTGCGCCGAAAGGTGCTGAACGATGCCGCGAATATCATGGAATCGCGTACGAATGACTTCATCCGACTGGGGATTGCGGAGACCGGAGCCACGGGGCCGTGGATCGGTTTCAACGTCATGCTTGCGGCGAACATCATCCGTGAAGCCGCAGCGACAGTGACGCAGGCCAAGGGAGAGGTCATCCCCTCCGACAAGCCCGGCACCTTCGCGATGTCCATGGCCAAGCCGAAGGGCGTCTGCCTTGGCATAGCGCCTTGGAATGCACCTGTGATTCTCGGCACGCGCGCTGTTGCAATGCCCATTGCTTGCGGAAATACCATCGTTCTGAAATCATCGGAGCTCTGTCCAGCGCTGCACCGCCTGATCGCGCAATGCTTCGTCGATGCTGGCCTGCCGCCGGGAGTCATCAACGTCATTTCGAACGCCCCGGAAGAAGCTGCGACGGTTGTCGCAGCGTTGATCGCCGCGCCTCAGGTGAGGCATGTCAACTTCACCGGGTCGACGCGGGTCGGGCGTATCGTGGCGCGGCTTGCTGCGGAAAACCTGAAACCTGCCCTTCTCGAACTTGGCGGCAAAGCTCCTCTTGTCGTGCTCGACGATGCCGACGTGGATGCGGCGGTCAATGCAGCGATCTTCGGATGCTTCATGAATCAGGGGCAAATTTGCATGTCGACGGAACGAATTGTCGTTGACGCCAAGATTGCAGACCAGTTTGCCGAGAAATTTGCGGAGCGGGCCAGGTCACTTCCGGCTGGGGACCCTCGCGGGCATGTTGTACTCGGTGGTCTCGCAATGCCTGGTGCCGGCAAAAAGATGGACGACCTGATTGCCGACGCGAAGGTAAAGGGCGGCAGGATCATCGCCGGCGGTGGACGAAGCGGCGCAATTCAAGAGGCGACGGTGGTCGACCACGTCAAGTCGAACATGCGAATATACTCCGAGGAAAGCTTCGGGCCGGTAAAGCCCATCATTCGTGTTGACGGAGATGAAGAGGCCGTCCTCGTCGCCAATGATACCGAATACGGCTTGGCTGCGGCGGTATTCAGCCGGGATATTCAGCGTGCCATGTCGGTCGCCAATCGCATCGAGAGTGGCATCTGCCACATTAACGGACCCACGGTGTCGGACGAGCCGCAGATGCCATTCGGTGGCGTGAAGGCATCGGGCTACGGACGGTTCGGCGGCAAAGGGGCCGTTAGCGAGTTCACGGATCTTCGCTGGATCACCGTCGAGGACCCGAACCAGCACTATCCATTTTAGGGTACCCTTACCCCCAGTCCTTGCTGGCCCGGCGACGGTCTGCCGTGATATCGTCTTGGTGTTCCAGGGAGGCGTCATACGATGGGCGATCGAACATGGACGACGACCGCGGCACCGGGCCGTGAGATTGCCTATTGGCGCGAAGCAGTTTGTGATGCTGTCATCGAGCTCGAGATCGATGTCTGCGACGACCGGCCCTTTTGTGCCAGTATGAGTCAATCGGCTTGCGGCCCGATAGGATTCAGCAAGATCGAGGTGGGCTCAAGCCAGACCCTCAGAAGATCCCGATCCATCATTGCCCGGAGTTCTCGTCAACAGTTCGAGCTGGTCTATTTCAGCCAATGTGATGCCATGCTCGTTCATGCGGGGAGCGAGGTTGGGCTTCGTTCCGAACAATGCGTTCTCATCGATGGTAGCCGGCCGTACTCGATCCCCATGAAAGGACCGAGCCGTAACGTCTCCATTCACATCCCGTCAAAATGGCTGGCGGCGCGGATTCCGAATCCCGACTTAGCCGTCGCACGTCCTGTGGATTGCGGTAGCCCAATCGGCGTTGCGCTGGTCAGCCTGATCCACGGCATGGTGCAGGCCACTGAGGCGTCGAACGAGTTCAAGTCGCGCCTCGCTGAACAAATTCTCGGTGTGTTCCAGCTGGCGTTGAGCCCGCCAGAATCCGATCGCAGTCCGCATTCCCACCGATTGTACGAGCGAGTGAGAGAGGCGCTTCGGGATCTCTCGAACGACCAGGAATTGAGTGCTTCGACGCTGGCCGAGGAATTGGGCATTTCCGTCCGATATCTGCACGCATTGTTTGCGCAGGCCGGGACCAGCTATGGCCGCGAGTTGCAAGGGATCCGGCTAGAAACGGCGATGCGGATGCTGGCCGACGAGCGCTTTCGCCGCGTGAGTGTCAATGAAATCGCTTTCCGCGCGGGATACAGCGAGCCCAGTCATTTCTGTCGTCGTTTCAAGGAAGCGACAGGCATTACGCCTTCGAGCTATCGAACCACCGCGTTGAGCTAGCCATCAACTGACGAGCCGAGCCCATATGGCGTCTGCGTTGGCGCTCGTGTGGTCTTGCGCGTCTGTCGCGGCTGGCATCCCGCGTTCTTGCTTAACGGAGATCATTGCAGTCCAGCACAATGATTTTGTGCAGCCCCTGACAGTTTCAGAGACACCGCGCCAAGCTATTTTTCCCTCCAGAAAAGATGACAAAGGCTGCAGTTGCAGCCGAGGGAGGAAGTTCGGTGAGCTCGATCATCGCGGCGGCTAGCTAGCGCATATTCAGACGTCTCCGGCGCGCGTCTGAAAGCAGCGCCCCGTCTACCGCTACCACACTCAAATTATGCAAGAGAGAAAGAACATGGCAGGCCCGTCCGGCGGCAACAAGAGCGCGTACCTGGATCTGATGGAGAGAATGTTGCTCATCCGTTTCTCGGAGGAGCGACTCGCCAGATTCGCCAAGAACGGTGAATTGCCGGGAGCGGTGCATCTCTACATCGGCCAGGAAGCATGCGCCGTAGGGGCCTGTTCGGTCCTCGACGATCGAGATTGGATCACCAGTACACACCGCGGTCACGGCCACTTTCTCGCAAAGGGCGGCGACCTGAAAGGAATGTTCGCCGAGATCTGGGGCAAGCAGCAAGGCATCTGCAAGGGCATGGGCGGCTCTATGCACGTTGCGGATTTCTCCAAGGGCATTCTCGGCGCGAACGGAATCGTCGGCGGCGGTTTCGGCATCGCGACGGGCGCCGCCTTCGGAGCCAAACTTCGCGGTGATGGTCGTCTCGCGGTTTGCTTCTTCGGCGATGGCGCTGCCAACCAGGGGACCTTCATGGAAAGCATGAACATCTCCTCGGCATGGGGGCTGCCTCTCGTGCTGTTCTGCGAAAACAACGGTCTCTCCGAATTCACCGTATCGCACACGGTGACGGGCGGTCAGTTGATTGATCGCGCGAAAGCTTTCATGCCGACCGAGCTGGTTGACGGTAACGACGTCCTGGCTGTGCAAGCCGCGATGACGAAAGCTGTCGATCGCGCACGGCGCGGCGGTGGACCTTCGTATATCGAAGCGAAGACGTATCGAATTCGCGGTCATCTTGAAGCCGAGGAAGCGATGCTTGGTGGAGGAACCTACCGAGCCAAGCAGGAAATTGCAGACTGGCAAGTTCCCGAGCGCGACCCGATCTTCCGGTTCGCGACTTACTTGAAGGATACCGGCATAGCCGACACCCCGGAGATTGATGCGCTTCGCACCAAGGTCACCGGCATTGTCGATGCCGCCGTGGCCTACGCGGCTGCCGGCTCCGATGCCGATGTGGCTCTTTCCCAATCGCTAATGTTCGCTGACCAGGAGGCGTGAACGATGGCCAGCAAAAAGTACCTGACCCAAGCAATCAACGAAGCTCTGTTCGAGGAAATGGAGCGAAACGAAAACATCATCGTGATCGGCGAGGACGTCGAACTCGCGATCATGGGCGACACTCGAGGTCTCGTCGGAAAGTTCGGTCACAACCGCGTTCGCAACACGCCGATCTGCGAGGCTTCCCTTACGGCGATGGCGCTCGGTGCGACTGCTGCCGGCTATCACGTCGTCCTGCACATGATGTTCGCGAACTTCGTCTACACCGGCTTCGATGCGATCGCGAACCAGATTTCGAAGATGCGCCTCATGACCGGAGGGCAGCTCGATATCCCCGTGACGTTCCTGGCTTGCTATGGCGGAGGCGGATCTAACGCGGCACAACATAGCGACAGCGCACATCCGGTGCTCATGAACCTGGGCGGCATCAATGTCGCAATGCCTTCCAATGCAGCCGACGCGAAAGGGCTTCTGAAAACGGCTCTCCGAAGCAAGGACCCCTGCTTCTTCCTTGAGGCCGCAGCCCGAGGCGGACAAATGGGTGAGGTACCTGACGGCGACTATATCGTTCCGTTCGGCAAAGCCGCGGTCGCGCGTGAAGGTAGGGACGTAACGATCGTCTCATTCGGTTCTGCGATGAAGTGGTCGCTCGACGCGGCAGCGTCACTGGCCAAGTCAGGCATCGAGGCTGAGGTCATTGACCTGCGGACCGTCGCGCCGATCGACGAAGATGCCATTCTGAAATCGCTCGCCAAGACGGGACGTCTTGTCGTGGTTGACGAGAGTCGGGACCGATGCGGTGCGGGGAGTCATATTGCCTCGATCGCCGCTGACAAGGGCTTCTCACTGCTGAAGGCGCCGGTGAAGAAGGTCAACATCCCCGACGTCGCCATTCCGTACGCTCCTGCCGCTGAACTCGCCGTCCTGCCGACTGCCGAGAAGGTGGAAGCGACCGTGCGACGTCTGCTGGCTTGAAGGGCGACGGCGCATGAAGATCAGATTGAAGCTCGGCAAGGTAGGCATGAACATGTCGGAGGCGACCATCGTCGAATGGCACAAGGGTGCGGGAGAGGCATTTCACGCAGGCGACGCCCTGTATTCGTTCGAGACGGACAAGGTGACCCAGGATTTTGAGGCGACTGCCAGCGGCAAGGTGCTCGAAATCCTGGTCCCGACCGGCACCGTTGCTCAGGTCGGCCAGGAGGTTTGTGTGGTGGATGTGGAGACCGGAAAATGACCGGCCAAATCCTCTCTGTTGCGCACACCGGTGTAACCGTCTCAAGCCTGGAAACGGCGACGCGCTTCTTCCGCGATGTTCTCGGGGCGCAAGTCACCGCCCCGATCATGGCCGACCTGCCGGTGTTCGAGCGAATTACGGGGGTCGAGGGAGCGCGCATCAAGATTGCGTTTGCGGACCTCCCAGGTGGACACCGCGTAGAATTGCTCGAGTACATGAAGCCCGAGCAAAGAAAAACGTCTGATCTGCGCCCATCCGATCCGGGGCACATGCACCTTTCGCTCAGTGTAGTCGGAATCGAAGACATCGCAGAACGATTGAGGAAGGCCGGCTTTGAGCCGGTCGGCCCGGTCCAGCGGGTCGTGGAGCACGGCGGTGTGGAGGCCATCTACACCGTGGGTTTCGACAACATCTACATTGAGCTGATGTGCCTTCCGCCCGGATTCTGATCGAAAAGGCGGGCGGAAAAGCCGGGAAGATGGAGGATTTGATGAGAGTGAAGAACAAGGTTGCGCTGGTGACGGGCGGGGCCGGCGGCCTCGGTGGGGCGACAGCGCGGACGCTCGCGCGCGAGGGCGCGCAGGTTGTCATTGCGGACGTATCGGACAAGGCCGGGGAGGCGCTGGCCGCGGAGATTGGCGGCGAGTATCAACACCTGGACGTCTCGAATGAAGCTGCCTGGAAGAAGGTGGTTGACGGAATCCTGGCAAGACATAAGCGAATCGACATTCTCGTCAACGCCGCTGGCATCGAGGGCGACGCCTCCGGAGGAGGTGGGATAAATACCAGCTACGACGCCTGGAAGAAGGTCATTTCGATCAATCTTGACGGCACGTTCCTCGGCTGCAAGGCGGCCATGCCGGCAATGATCGAGTGCGGCGACGGTGCCATCGTCAACATCTCGTCGATCGTATCGTTCATGGGAACACCGACGCTGATGGCGTACGGCGCAAGCAAGGCCGGCGTCGAGCAAATGACCCGTTCGCTGGCGATTATCGGGGCGGCGGATGGAAAGCGCGTCCGCTGCAATTCCGTCCATCCCGGCATCATCAAGACGCGAATGACGGACACGATTTTCGCTGAATTTGCGAAGAACACCGGAAAAACCGATGCAGAGGTCGAGCAGATGCTCTGCGCGAGCGTGCCATTCGGCAAGCGTGGCGTTCCGGAAGATGTTGCCGAGATGATCCTCTACTTATCGTCGGATGAGAGCCGCTACGTCACCGGTGCGGCATTCCGTGTAGACGGTGGCTGGTCGGTCACGGGGGCGGGTTAGTGACCCTGTTCTGAGACTCGTATCGAGTTGCGGCAGGCTCGTTCACGAACGTCAGAACCAAAAGGGCACCAGAAACCGAAAGAACTTGAATGTGGTGCTGGATCTGACGTTCGCGCCGATGACGCGCGGCTCTACCGATGCGGACGTCGGATCCACCGCGACAGCCGCGTGTTGGCGCGTTCGCGTTTCATGATCAAGCTCTGAGGGAAGTGAAGATGTTGGCTGCGATATTCAACGGGGTTGGACGTCCGCTTACGATTGAAGAGGTCGCCGAGCCAAAGCCGGGCCCGGGCCAGGTGCTCGTCAAGGTCCAGCGTTGCGGCATATGCGGAAGCGATCTTCATATGACCGAGGATCCGATTTTCTGCATTCCCGATGGTGCGGTGCTCGGGCACGAGTTCACAGGCGAAGTCGTCGAACTTGGCCGCGGTGTACAGCATCTGAAGGTCGGAGACCGCGTCAGTGTGGTGCCGATCGCGTCCTGCGGAAGATGTGCCGCATGCCTGTCGGGAAGACCCGCTGCCTGCCTCGAAATGCAGCTGCATGGCGGCGGCTACGCGCAATTCACCGCAGTTCATGAACGGCAGTGCGTGAAGCTGCCTTCCACGGTTGGGATCGAGGAAGGGGCGCTAGTAGAACCCATGGCGGTTGGACTGCATGGTGTCCTGAAGGCGGAGATGCAGCCAGGCGCCCGCGTGCTGGTGATCGGTGCTGGGCCGGTCGGCCTTGCTACGATTTTTTGGGCCCGACGCCTTGGCGCCGGCTTGATTGCGGGGACGGCGTCGACGATGACCCGTGCAGAGCTCGCCCACACAATGGGTGCTGACATCTTTCTTGATCCGGAGGATGCGGGAGCGAGTGCGTCTGCGCTGGCCCTCGGTGGTCCGCCGGACATCGTTTTCGAATGTGTCGGCAAACCGGGCCTGATTCAGCGGGCGATCGATCACGTGCGGCCGCGCGGAACGGTTTTGGTTCTGGGCCTGTGCACCACCCAGGACACCTTCATGCCATTCGGCGCTCTGAACAAGGAAGTGCGTGTGCAGATGGCGGCGTTCTACGACGTCGCGGACTTCACGCGATCGGTCGACGCATTTGATCGCGGTGCAAGCCAACCCGCGGCGATGATCACCGAAGAGGTGAGCTTAATCGACATGCCCCCCGCTTTTGAAAAGCTCAAGCATCGTACCAATCAGTGCAAAATCTTGGTCAGACCATAACAATTCGACAGGAGGAAATGATGTCCACTTTCGATACTAAAGTCAGCCGTAGAACAGTCTTGACCGGCATCGGGGTCGGAGCCGCAAGTCTTGCTGCGCCGGCGGTTGTTCGAGCGGCGAATTCCGGAACGATCAAGCTCGGTTATATCAGCCCGATTACCGGGCAGCTCAGCCAATTTGGTGAGACGGACAAATATTCTCTCGAATGGGTGCGCGGCCTTCTCGCTAAAGGACTCGAAATCAGGGGTAAGACCTACACGGTCGAGATCGTCGATCGCGATGCCCAATCCAATCCCAATCGGGCTGCGGAATTGGCCGGCGAGCTCATCCAGAACGAAAAGGTCCATATGATCATTCCGGCGTCCACGACCGACGTCGGCTTGTCTGTCGCCGAGCAGGCCGAACTGTACGGAACTCCCTGCGTCTCCTCCACGGCGCCTTGGCAAGCCGTGATCATGCCTCGCGGCGGAGCGAACAAGTCCTTTGACTGGACGTATCATTTCTTCTGGGGTCTCGAAGACATCATCGCCACCTTTGTCAATATTTGGGACAGCGCAGACACAAACCGTAAGGTAGGATTGATCCTGCCCCGGAATACCGATGGCGAAGTCTGGGGAGACAAGAAGATCGGTCTGCCACCTTCGATGTCGAAGAAGGGCTTTGAGGTTATTACCCCGAGCCTTTATCAACCGCGTACCAACGATTTCTCGTCTCAGATCGCCGCATTCCGCGATGCCAAGTGCGGAATTCTCGGTGGCCTCGTCTATCCGGCCGATCTCCGCACCTTGATCACCCAATGCGCCCAGCAGAATTTCAAGCCGCCGGTCGTCACGGCTGCGGCGGGCCTCTTGTTCGCCTCGAACGTCGAAGCGATTGGAGACCTCGGGATCGGCATGAGCACCGAGGTCTGGTGGACGCCGGCGTTTCCCTTCAAGTCGTCTCTGACCGGCGAATCGTCGGCGGACATCGCGAAGGCCTGGGAGGCCAAGACCGGCAAGCAATGGACGCAGCCGCTCGGCTACTCCCACGCGATCTGGGAGATCGTCATCGATACCCTGAAGAGGTCGGCCGATCCGCTGAGTCGCGAGGCCAATCGTGATGCGCTGAAGGCAATCGATCTTCAGACGCTCGTCGGTCCGATCAAGTTCGGTGCTGGTCCGCATCCGAACGTTGCGAAAACGCCAATCCTCGGCGGCCAGTGGGTCAAGGGCAGCAAGTGGCCCTACGATCTGAAGATTATCGAGACCGCGCTTTATCCAATCATGCCGCCGCAGGGCAAGCTGGAGCCACTTCCTTGGCGCAGCTGACACGGGGCCCGGAGCAGGGGAGGGTGCGATGAGCGCGGTCATCCTCTCTGCACGGGGGCTGTCAAAATCGTACGGCGCTCTGCGCGTGACAGATAATGTCGATTTCGACGTTCTGGACGGCGAGGTACTCGGCATTTTAGGGCCTAACGGGGCCGGCAAGACGACGCTGTTCAATTTGATCGGAGGCGACGTTCGAATGGACGAGGGCCGGCTCGAATTCCTCGGTGCATCACTGGAGCGAGAGCCGCCATTCGAGCGGGCTCGTCGTGGAATCGGGCGCACATATCAGATTCCGCGTCCATATTCGGCCATGTCGGCATTTGAGAACCTGCTGGTCGCAGCGATGTTCTCGGCAGGGCGAAGGGAGCGTGACGCGTACCATCGCTGTGCGGCGATACTTCAGGATTGCGGACTGGATGGGCGAGCGAATACTCCAGCCGGCTCGCTCACTCTCCTTGATCGGAAGCGGCTCGAGCTAGCTCGCGCGGTGGCCGGCGAGCCAAAATTGCTCCTGCTTGACGAGATTGCGGGCGGCCTTACCGAAGCCGAGTCGGCGGTCCTCGTCGATCTGGTCCGGCGAATAAGGGACCGAGGCGTTACGATCGTTTGGATCGAGCACGTCATACACGCGATTCTGGCGGTTGCTAATCGGATGCTGGTGCTCAACTTCGGCCAAAAGATAGCGGAGGGCGATCCGAAAGCCGTGCTGGCTGACAAGGAAGTTCGCCGTGTCTACATGGGAATCGAGGCATGAGTACTGGGCAGAGGGTCCTCCGCGCGCAAGGTCTCGTTGCTGGATACGGCGACTTCCAGGCGTTGTTCTCCGTCGATTTCGAAGTGATGGCGGGAGAGATGGTTGCGTTGATCGGCGCGAACGGTGCGGGCAAGTCGACACTGTTGAAGGTCCTCGCACGCATGTTGCCCTCGCAAAAAGGCATGATCGAATTTGACGGCGTGACGACCTCGGGTGTTGTGCCTCACGAGCTGGTCCGGCGCGGTCTCGTGATGGTCCCGGAGGGACGCCGGCTCTTCATGGGCATGAGCGTCGAGGACAACTTGCAAGTCGCCTCCGATCAGGTCGGTACAAGCTCGTCTGGCAAGCGGTCGTGGAGCCTGGATCGTGTCTATAGCCTTTTTCCGATCCTCAAGGAAAAGCGCCGGCAGGCGGTAGAGCAGCTTTCCGGGGGACAACAGCAGATGGTCGCGTTGGGGCGAGCTTTGATGGCCCAGCCCAAGCTCTTACTTTGCGATGAAATCTCGCTGGGACTTGCACCAAAGGTGATCAAGGAGATTTACGAATTGCTGCCGGCAATACGGCAGGCCGGCACTGCCATCGTCCTTGTCGAGCAGGATGTTTCGCTCGCTCAGAAATCCGCCGACCGGATCTATTGTATGCTCGAAGGGCGGATAACATTGACCGGAAAGGCTTCCGATATCACGCGGGACGAGATTACTGCTGCTTACTTCGGGGTTCATCATGCGGTGGGTTGATGCTGTCGTCCAAGGCATACTCCTTGGCGGCCTCTACGCTCAGTATGCGGTCGGTATGGCTCTGATGTTCGGTGTCATGAGAATCGTAAACATCGCGCATGGCGACCTGGTCATTCTTCTCGCGCTGATCGGGGTTTCACTTGCTGCAGTGTGGGGGCTTGGTCCTGCATTTATCATTCTCTTGCTCGTCCCGCTGGGCGCAATCATAGGATGGTTGCTTCAGAGGGGCGTACTGAATCGAGTCGTCGGTACTGATCCTCTTCCTTCCCTGATCGCAACCTTCGGGCTCTCGATTGCGCTCGAGAATTTGATGCTGACGATCTGGTCGGCGGACACCCGCTCGATCTCCGCAGGCGCGCTCTCCACGACGTCCTTCCAGATCGGACCTCTATTTGTCGGTGTGCTGCCCACGATCATCCTCGGCTGCGCAGTGGGCTTGACGGGCGGCCTAGATGCCGTCCTTCGGCTGACATCGTTTGGGCGTGCTTTGCGGGCGGCGGCTGCGGACCATTTTGCGGCGACCCTGTCCGGCGTGAATACCAAGGAGGTATACGCCCGTGCCACGGCGATAGCCGTAGGCATCCTCGGTATGGCCGCCGTTTTTCAAGCGACCCGTACGACCGTCGCGCCGGCCGATGGTGGCGCTCAGCTGATCTACGCATTCGAGTCGGTAATCATCGGCGGGATGGGTTCGATCTGGGGCGCATTTCTCGGGGCGATGACGCTCGGCATTGCTCAAGTGGTAGGTTTTAGGATCGACCCGGGTTGGGGCATCTTGCTGGGGCATCTGGTGTTCTTGTTTGCGCTGGCGACCCGACCTCAAGGACTGCTGGCCAGGAGATGAATGAAATGTCTACGACGGCATCCACCGCGCGCGTGCAGACCCAGACGGCATCCAGCCGGATCGCTTTGACGCTCGCCCTGTTGATGGTGCTGGCTGTTCCGACGATGCCCTTTTGGGCCAGTGGCGGTCATATCCGGTGGCTTGTGGAACTGAGCTGTCTCGTGGCGATCGCTCAGATGTGGAATCTACTGGCGGGCTACGCGGGACTCGTGTCGGTCGGCCAGCAGGCGTTCATCGGAGCCGGCGGCTATGCACTATTCGTCCTCGCGAACAACTTCGCCGTGAATCCATTCCTAGCAGTCCCGCTTTCGGTGGCCGTGCCGGCCGCTCTTGCCGTGCCCTCCTATCTCCTTCTCAGACGGCTCGACGGGCCGTATTTTGCGATCGGCACGTGGGTGGTTGCGGAGGTCCTGCGACTGCTGGTCGCGAATGCTTCTTTCCTGAATGCCGGCTCCGGAATGTCGTTGCGAGTGATGGCGAGATACAGCCAGGACGAACGCCAGTTCGCACTGACTCTCCTATGCGCGCTACTGCTGTTGATTACGCTCGGCGGAACATATTGGCTTCTTAGATCGCGACACGGAATTGCGTTGACGGCACTCCGCGACGATCCCATCGCAGCGGAGAGCCAGGGCGTCAACGTCAAGCGGCTGCGCTTCATTGTTTTTATTCTCGGCGCAGCCGGAAGCGGTTTGGCCGGCGCCATCTACTACATGGCGCAGCTCCGAATAAACCCGGATTCCGGCTTTGACCCGAATTGGGCATCGATATCGATCTTCATCGTCATGGTCGGCGGAATCGGGAGAATCGAAGGTCCGATTATCGGCGCCCTGCTGTACTTCTTCGCGACCAAGCTGTTCGGACAATACGGCGCGACATACCTCGTGATTCTTGGCGTGCTGACGCTTCTGATGGCCCTATTCGCGCCGGGAGGATTGTGGAGCCTGTTCATGAAATTTCGTGAATGGCCATGGTTCCCAGTGTCGCGCCGCCTGTATGTGGCGGCCGCAACACCTCTGCGGTGATCCCTTCGGCCGTTGTGTTATTTCTGAGCGCCCAGTTGGTCTGCGTACGCTCACCAATCGGTAAGTGCGGGCACCTCAACCAACGAGCAGCCATGCTGGTCACCAGGAAGGCCTCTTCATGGCTGAGGCCAGATAGCAGGTAGTTCTGGCGGTCCCAGGCGATCGGGGCCAGTTTCGACGTCATCTCGCTCCTGCCGACGTCAGCGAGATCAGCTCATGCGGCTGTCGGTCGGATGAGCCCGCGCACGCGCAGGTCAGCGACGCCGCGGCTGACACGGAGCGTCGATCTAGATGAAAATGCGTGCGCAGGTGATGACCAAAACCACGGGCCGGGAGCGTGTCAACGCTCCCGGGTTCGGTCAGCGATTGTTGGCCCGCTCGTCGCGGCCGCGATCGCCTTCGTCATGTGAGCATTCGAAGCTCGACTGCGCCACGCCCTTCATATTTCGCCGTATTCGGGAAGGGGCCGCCGCGATGGCAACAAGCTCGCCTACTCGCGCGCACGCCGAAGTAAGGCCTGCAGCCGCTCTCTTTCCTTTTCCCACCGGTCGTCCTCGGCCCGCGACCGCTTCTCGAGGGCCTCGACCTCCGCCTGAATGACCGCGACCCTCTTCGCATGCTCGCGCTCGGCCTTGTCCAGCGCAGCTTGCGTGTCATTCGGCTTGCAATATTGACCCCCCGTATTGCCTCAGGAAGGAATGTTACCCGGGATGAAGGTCTGCGAGCTCCGCAGACCGATCTCGAAGCTGCGGCGAA